>DASVQP010000080.1 GCA_036389135.1 Longimicrobium sp. | reverse complement strand
GGCGCATTCGAGTGTGCTCCGCGTAAGGTGGTTTGAGCTTCGCAACCCAAACCTACGCCTTCCGCGCGAGATCCAACACACCCGGGTGCGCCGTCATCTCTTTGCCCCCGCCTCGCTTCCGAGTTTCCGGATGGACACTAACTACCTACACGGGAACATGACTACAGAGGTGATTGTTGCGTTGTGGGCTGCTACCGCTGCCGTGGGATCCGCGCTCCTCACGATCTGGAGTCAGATGCGTGTGACGAAATTCATGGCAACGCACGAGATAAAGAAATCGGAGACAGACAAGCAACATGAGGTGGCACGCGCGATGGAGCGGTTCCAGGAACCCTTAATACGTGCAGCGTACGATCTCCAAAGCCGCCTCTACAACATCTCTGTTCAGAACTTCCTCAGACGCTACTACGTTCAGGGCACAGTGTCCGAGCGCAGCTATGTGGTGCGTAATACGCAGTTCCTTTTCGCTCAATATTTTGCATGGAACGAGATCATCCGTCGGCAGGTTCAGTTCGTGAACTTGGGCGAGCAGCAGCGGACGCGACGGCTTTCTGAACTCCAGGATACGATAACAAACCTCTGTACCTCGGATGAATATGGGCGGAAGTTCGGGATCTTCGCCGGTGAACAGCGGGCGATTGGGGAGCGAATGATTCGGGAGGCGCCATATGGGTTAGAGTGTATGGGCTACGCAGATTTCGTCGACACAATCGAAAAGCAACCCGGCCGGATCCCTTACCTGGACTCAGTTGAGGCAGACATCATTGAGCTTGCCACCGCAGCAAGTACGCGGCATCCGCGCCTTCTAGATCTGCAAGGATCGTTGATCGCGTTACTAGAGTTCCTCGATCCAGACTTCATGCGTTTCCCGCGTGAACGGCGATCGAGCCTCTCCGCGAAGCATGGTACTCAGAAGCTGGCTACGGCTCCGGTGGCGCTTCCAGGCTCCGGTATATTGAACATGGATCCCCCTGAGGCTAGCCGTCCGGACGCGGTACAGTGATCTTCCTTCTCTGGACTTCCGTTTCTGTCGGCTGCACTAATCATAGGAGAAATCCGCAATGAAGCTCTTCAGGTCCACCGTTCCCCTGCTGGCGCTCGCCGCCTGCGCCACTGCGGCGCCGGAGGGCGGGCCGGGAACCGCGCCGGCCGCGCAGACCGGTGCCGCGCACACCACCGCCGCCTCGGTGGCGATCGATCCCGCGCGGCTGGCGGCGCACGTGCGTACGCTGGCCTCGGACGAGTTCCTGGGGCGCGGGCCGGCCACGCCCGGCGAGGAAAAGACGGTGGCGTACATCGCCCAGCAGTTCCAGGCGGCCGGCCTGCAGCCCGGCGGCCCCAACGGGAGCTGGTACCAGGAGGTGCCGCTCCTGATGTCCGACATCGTGGGCACGCCGGAGCTGAGCCTCACGGTGGGCGGGCGGCGGCAGAACCTGACGCAGGGGGAGCAGATCGCCGTGCGCTCCACCATGCTCAACCAGGACCGCGTCGACATCCGCGGCGCGCCGCTCGTGTTCCTGGGCTACGGGGTGCAGGCGAAGGAGCGGAACTGGGACGACTTCAAGGGCGAGAACCTGCGCGGCAAGGTGGGGATCGTCCTGATCAACGACCCGGACTTCGAGACCGGGCAGGGCGACTTCGGCGGCAAGGCGATGACGTACTACGGCCGCTGGACCTACAAGTACGAGGAGGCCGCGCGGCAGGGGCTCGCCGGGCTGCTGATCGTGCACGAGACGGCGCCGGCGTCGTACGGGTGGGCGACGGTCAAGAACTCCAACACCAACACGATGTTCGACATCGTGCGCCCCGATCCGTCGGCGGTGCACCCGGCGCTGGAGGCGTGGATCCAGCGCGACGTGGCGGTGGAGCTGATGCGCGCGGCGGGCCAGGACTTCGAGGCGCTCAAGCGCCGCGCGCAGACGCGCGAGTTCCGGCCGGTGACGCTGACGGGCGCCACCTTCTCCGCCGGCTACGGCGTGCGGCGGGCCAACATCCGCTCGCGCAACGTGCTGGGGCGCATTCCGGGGAGCACGCGCCCCAACGAGACGATCCTGTACGGCGGCCACTGGGACCACCTGGGCGTGGGGCGGCCCGATGCGCGCGGCGACAGCATCTACAACGGCGCGGTGGACAATGCCACGGGGATCGCGGCGGTGATCGAGGTGGCGCGCGCCTTCGCCGCGGGGCCGCGGCCGGAACGGTCGGTGGTGTTCGCGGCGTGGACGGTGGAGGAGAAGGGGCTGCTCGGCTCCGAGTACTACGCCGCCAACCCGGTGTATCCGCTGGAGACCACCGTCGCCGGCTTCAACATCGACGCGCTCTCGCCCACGGGACCCGCGCGCGACGTGCTGGTGATCGGCTACGGGCAGAGCGAGCTGGAGGACCGGCTGGAGCGCGTGCTGGCCGCGAACGGGCGGGTGGTGGCGCGCGACCGAAGCCCGGAGGCGGGGTACTTCTACCGCTCCGACCACTTTCCCATGGCCAAGCGCGGCGTTCCCATGCTGTACGTGGACAGCGGCGAGGACCTGGTGGCCGGCGGCAGCGCCGCGGGCGAGGCTGCGGCCCAGGCGTACACCCGCGACCGCTACCACCAGCCGGCCGACGAGTTCGATGCGGCGACCTGGAACTTCCAGGGAATCGCGCAGGACGCGCTGGTGCTGCACCGGCTGGGGATGCAGCTCGCCAACTCGCGCGACTGGCCCAACTACCGCACCACCTCCGAGTTCCGGCCCACGCGCGACGCATCGGCGGCGCGGCGGCAGTAGCCCAACAGCGGTTTCACACAGAGACGCAGAGAGGTACGGAAAGGAAACGGAGGAACGTCGCAAAACCCTTCTTCTTTCTTGCCGTTTCCTCTGTGTCTCTGTGTAGGGGTTCGACAGCGCCTGCTGACACGCGCGCGTAACTGCTTGTGTTAGATGGAGATGCAACAAAGCCGCCCCGGGCGCATGTACAACGCGCCTGGAGCGGCCTCAGGTGGGTTAACCCGTT
>DASVQP010000079.1 GCA_036389135.1 Longimicrobium sp. | reverse complement strand
CTTGCATGTGTTAAGCGCGCCGCCAGCGTTCGTCCTGAGCCAGGATCAAACTCTCCATGAGTTCAAACAGCTCCAGAGAACAAACGACTGTATCGTTCGTTCGGTTCTTCTTCACGTTGTGTGCAATCCGTGCGATGCCTCTAGGACACCTGCAGGCACGGCGGGAGACGTGACGCCCCCGGCTGATGTGCCACACGGCCGCTCCGCGTTCCTTACGCGCGGGCTGCACAAAGCACTCCCCAATACCCGATTTGTCAAAACTTCCGCGCGGCTCTTTTCGCCGCGTCTTCCATGGCAACCCGGCCAGTTTCACCCGGCCCGTCGCGCAGTCCTTCAATATAAACGGGCGTTGCTGATTCGTCAACCCCCGTTTTTACAACTTCCGCCGCACCCGATCCGCGGCGAACTCGTTGAAGCTACTCAACTTATCGCGCATCGTCAATGGGCGAAAACTAGCGTTTTCCATCTTCACCCTCGCCACCGGCAGCTTGTCCGGTGGAGCCCTTCAACGTAAACCCCTTCTGCCGAGACGTCAACCCCTGCCGCGTGCGGCGTTCATCGGGGGCGCAGATTATAAACCGCTGGTCCAGAACCGTCAACCCCGCAACCCGCGTTTTCGCACGGGGCGCCCCTGTACACGCCTATATACAGTCAGTTCCCCGGGCGCGGATCAGAGCGACAGGACGGCCTGGTACTTCGACCACTCGTCGAGCACCATCCCGGCGCCGCGGACGACGCAGGTCATGGGGTCCGGATCGCGACGGACGGGGAGGCCGGTTTCCTGGGTGAGGAGGCGGTCGAGGCCGCGGATCAGCGAGCCGCCGCCCGTCAGCACCATCCCGCTGTCCACCAGGTCCGACGAGAGCTCGGGCGGGGCCACCTCGAGGGCGGCGCGCACGGCGGCCACGATCACCCGGATCGGCTCGCGGATCAGCTCGCGCACCTCCTCGGAGTGCAGGCGGACACTGGCGGGGATCCCCGTTACCAGGTCGCGGCCGGTGGCGTCCATCACCTGCTCTTCCTGCAGCGGGAGAGCGGAGCCGATCTGCATCTTGATCGCCTCGGCCGTCGCTTCGCCGATGAGAAGGTTGTGCTGCTTTCGGAGGGCGGCGACGATGGCGTCGTCCATCTCGTTACCCGCCACGCGCACGGAGCGCTCGGCGACGAGGCCGGAGAGGGCGATGACGCCGATCTCCGTGGTGCCGCCGCCGACGTTGACGACCATGCTGGCCGTGGGGGCGGTGACGGGGAGCCCCACGCCGATCGCCGCGGCCATGGGCTCGGCGATGAGGAAGACTTCGCGGGCGCCGGCGGCGAGCACCGCCTGGCGCACGGCGCGCCGCTCCAGCTCCGTGATGCCGGACGGGACGCCGACCACCACGCGCGGCTTCTGCTGGAAGGGCCCGCGGCGGCGCACGCGGCCCAGGTAGTGGCGGAGCATCATCTCCACCTGGTCCACGTCCGCGATGACGCCGTCGCGCATGGGACGCGATGCGATGACGCCCATCGGCGTGCGGCCCAGCATCCGCTTGGCATCCAGCCCGGCGGCGACGAGGCGGCCGGTGGCGCGGTCCACCGCCACCACGGACGGCTCGTTGAGGACGACTCCCTGCCCCTTGACCTGGATCAGGGTGTTCGCGGTTCCCAGATCGACTGCGATATCCGCCATTCAGCTCATCTCGAAAAGTAGGTGCGACGTGGTGCGCGCCTCAATGTAATGCGCCGGACGAAGGGGTGCGAATCTGGAGGCTCTGAGACGCCAACTGCTACATCTCGTTGGCCCGGCGCTCGGTGTCGCGGTCCAGGATCTCGCGGATGGTGGTGACGAGCGGGTCCATGGCGGTGTAGCGCTTGCCGTAGTCCAGGTTGAAGCGGTAGTCGAAGCCGGCCGGGTTGTCGCCCTGGTTGTGCTGGAGGATCGTCTCCAGCTTGTCCAGCGCCTTGGCGAGGCGGGCTTCGGGGGTGCGCGCTTCCTCGTACTCGTCCCACAGCGCGGTGATCTCGTCGCGGAGGCGCGGCGGGAGGGGTTGGAGGAGCTGGAGGAGGTCGCGGCGCTCCTGCTGGGCCTTCCCCGCCCCGGCGGTCTGGTGGACGGCCGGGATGTCGCCGCCGATCGCCTCGCCCAGGTCGTGGACGATGCAGATCTTCACCAGGCGCGCGAAGCTGACTTCCGGGTACTGGTCCGCGAGGAGCATCGCCATCAGGCAGAGGCGCCACGTGTGCTCGGCCACGCTCTCGCGGCGCCCCTCGGACGTCCACGAGTTGCGGTGCGTGTTCTTGAGCTGCTCCGTGGCGCGGAGGAAGGTCAGGATCTGCTCGAGCTCGGACGGCTCCATCGTGGCCCGGTGGTGGGTGGGTGTGTTACTCTGTCGGCCCCGTGGCGATCCACATCCTTACTGACGCGGTCGAGAGCGATGAAGAAGATAGAGAATCAGTCCTTCCAGGACGAGCGGGTGGTGCTGGACGGAAACAGCTACACGAACTGCACCTTTCGCCGCTGCGTGCTGGTGTACGCCGCGACGACGGAGATGTCGCTGACCAACTGCAACTTCGAAATGGTGGAGTGGGAGTTCGACGGCCCGGCGGCGCGCGTCCTCTCCTTTCTCCACGCCACCTTTCAGAACGGACGGGACGGCGAGGAGTTCGTGCGCGCCATCTTCCGCAACTTCAAGAAGCCGCTGCGCTGAAAGACAACAGCCTCACACAGAGAACACGGAGGGAACGGAAAGACGCAGAGGAAAGCCCTTTCCGTTCATCTTTCCCGATCCTCTGTGTCTCTGTGTGAGGCCTTTTCAGCGGCGCTTCTGCATGCTGAGCGCGGTGAACTCCATGGCTTCGTGCGTTTCGGAGCCGCGGAAGATCTGGAGGAGCTCCTCCCGGCGCTCCCTCTCGCGGCGGTCGAGGCCTTCCGTCTCGACCAGGCGGCGCAGATCGGATTCGACTCCGTCCGGCGACTCGTGCTGGAGGCAGAGGATGGTGAGGCCGGTGAACGGGAAGCGGTCGAATGTGCTCATCAGCAGATCGCGAAGGATCGGGCTGTGGCGCATGTGGAACATGATCGTGCGGTCGATGCCGCGCACCGGGTACTGCGGAAACGCCGCCGAGTGCATCAGCGCCGAGGCGAAGTTGTTGAGGATCAACTCCGCCATCGCCTTCACCTCGTCCTCGCTCGCCACGTCGCCGGGGCGCCACACCGCGTCCTCGTAGAAGTACGAGCGCAGGTAGGGGCGCTCCACCAGGAGGCGGATGTGGTTGGCCGCCTCCGTGGTGGCGCGCTGGATCAGGTGCATGTCCGGCTGCTGCTGCGCGAGCTCCAGCTGCCGTACCGCCGTGTCGATCTGCTCCCGCGCGATGCGGAGCTGCTCGCGGAAGACCGAAAAGTTGAGGAGACCCACCGCCACCAGCAGCATCGTCGCCGCAAGGCCGGCCCAGCCGATCCAAACTTCCATTCCCATCGTATATGCCCTCCGGGAACCGCGAAACGGGTTCCCCTAACTCGCGTGAAGCAGACTGCCCGGCTTGCCTGCAGGTGCGACGGAATACCAGAAGGGGCGCCGCGTGTTCCGTCGAGGGGAGGAATGGAGAGGGGGCTCCGGGCAGATCGCCCGGAGCCCCCTCGGTTTCATCCAGCCGAGAACCGCCTTACCAGCCGGGGTTCTGCGTCAGCTCGGGGTTGGTGGCCCGCGCCGCGGCCGGGACGGGGAAGAAGCGGTACTTCTCTTCCACCACGGCCCCGGCGATGCCGATCTTGGGCACGCTGTTGTTCCACGGCGTCGCGTTCAGGTTCTCGCCGCCCTGGGCGACCGGCAGGCCCAGCCGCATGTGGCGCTCCACGCGCGCCTTGGAGAAGGCCCAGTGGCGCTGCATGTCGAAGTAGATGTGCCCTTCCAGCACGAGCTCGTAGCGGCGCTCGATCTGCACCGCGTCGCGGAACGCCGCCTGGCTGAGCCCCGCCGGCAGGTTGGCCAAGCCGGCGCGGTTGCGCACCGCGTTCACCGCGGCGTATGCCTGGGCGTTGGGGCCGGACGCCTCGTTGAGCGCCTCGGCGTACATCAGCAGTACGTCGGCGTAGCGCAGCAGGATGATGTCGTTCTCGTCGCCCGCGCCCGTGGTGGCCTGCGGGTCCAGGTACTTGGAGAAGAACGGCCCGCCGCCCGGCGTCCCGAAGTTGTTCAGAAAGGTGGTGATCTGCGCGTTCGTGCCCGTCATGGGGCGCGTCCAGGTAAGCGACCCGCGCGTGGGGTGCACGTACGTGGTGATCACCGTGGCGGCCTTGCGGCGGTCCGCGTTGGCCCAGTCACGGAGGAAGGGCCACTCCGGGTAGAAGGAGATGCCGCCCGGCTGCACCCCGCTCAGCCCCGAGCCGATGGGCGCCACGTGCTGCGCCAGGCGCCCGCCCAGCCCGGAGACGCGCGAGAGCTGCGCCGCGAAGACGACCTCCTGGTTCATCTCGTTGTTCAGCGCGAAGACGGTGGCGAAGTCCGGCATCAGCCGGTACTGCCCGCTGTCCATCACGCGCTTGGCGTTCTCGGCCGCGGCGGTGAAGGAGGCCGTGCCTCCCCCGTGCACCGCGCCGAACTGCAGGTGCACCTTGGCCAGCAGCGCGTGCGCGGCGCCCCGGGTCGCGCGGCCCACGTTGGGGCCGGGGACGCCGGCGTACGTCACCGGAAGCTTCTCCGCGGCGTAGTCCAGGTCCGCGATGATGGCGGCGTACACCTGGGCGGCGGGGGTGCGCGGCATGGTCAGGTTGCCGCGCGGGTCCACCGGCTCCAGGCGGAGCGGCACGTCGCCGAAGAGGCGCACCAGGTTGAAGTAGTGTATCGCGCGCAGGTAGCGGGCTTCCGCCACCACGCGGTCGCGCAGCGCCACGTCCATGTTGGGCGTGTTGGGGACGTTGGCGATCACCAGGTTCGCGCTGCCGATGGCCGAGTACGCGCAGAGCCAGGTGCTGGCCGTGTACGGGTGCTCGGTGGTGATGTTGAGCGCGTCGATGCTGCCGCGGTCGTGCACGGCGTTGTAGCGCGAGGTCACCGCTTCGCCCGGGTACTCCACCAGCATGATGAAGTTGCGGCCGTAGTAGTCGTCGCTGCCGCAGTTGAGCGGCGAGACGAATCCGGCGTACACCCCGTTCACGGCCGCGAGGGCGTCGTCCGCGTTGCGAAAGAAGTTCTCGGGCCCCACGAAGTCCTCCGGGACCTCGGTAAGGAAGTCGCTGTTGTCGCAGGCCGCTGCGCCCAGTACGAGTGCGGCGAGCGCGGCGGCTATGAATCGATTGGTCATCCTCTCCTCCTCAGTAGCCGACGTTGAAGCCGATCGTCACCGTACGGGCGAGGGGATAGGCCCCCACGTCCACGCCGCGGTTCACGTTCCCCACGCCCATGCTGCTGACGTCTGGGTTGTAGCCGCTGTACTTGGTCCAGGTGTGCAGGTTGGTGCCCGTCACGTACACGCGCGTCTCGCGCAGGCCGCGGCTCGCCACCAGGCGGGTGGGAAGCGTGTAGCCCAGCGTCAGGTTGCTGAGGCGCAGGTACGACCCGTCCTCCAGCATGGTGTCCACGTAGTTGGAGCCGATGGACTGCGACGACGTGCCGATGCGCGGGTACTTCGCGTCCGGGGTCTGCGGCGTCCAGCGGTCGTAGAAGCGGTCGCGGGTGATGTTGGTGGAGGGCGCGCCGCTCTCCACGCGGATCAGGTTCAGGTTCAGCACGTCCGCCCCGAACGCCCCGCTCACCAGCGACGACAGCTCGAAGCCGCGCCAGCCGATGGTGCTGCTCCACCCCAGGTTGTAGTCCGGGTTGGGATCGCCGATCACCGTGAGGTCCAGCTCGTTGATGACGCCGTCAGGCTTGTTCTCCGGCCCGCTCAGGTCCAGCACGCGCGCCTCGCCCGCCTGGAAGCGCCGGTTGGGGAGGGTGGCGCCGTACCCCGCCGCCTCCGCCGAGTCGCGGAAGAGCCCGTCCGTACGGTAGCCGTAGAAGACGCCGATGGGGTGCCCCACGCGTACGTGCGTGCCGGGGAAGTTGAAGTTGGAGCTGATGCCGCGCACGCGCAGCACGTCCAGCCCGCCCAGGTCCAGCACCAGGTTGCGGTTGCGCGAGTAGTTGAGGTTGTTGCTCCACCGCACCGACTCACGCCCGTCGCCGCGCAGCGCGTTGAGGCCCAGGCTGAGCTCGAAGCCGCGGTTGCGCACCGCGCCCGCGTTGCGGAAGGCGTTGCGGAAGCCCGTCTCGTACGGAAGCTCGATCTGCATGAGCAGGTCTTCCGTGTGGCGGTTGTAGTAGTCCGCCGACAGGGTGATCATCTGGTCGAACAGCCCCATGTCCACGCCCGCGTCGAACTGGGTGGTGGTCTCCCAGCCCAGGTCCGCGTTGGCCAGCCGCGTCTGCCGGTAGCCGGGGACGATGACGCCGCCAAAGGTGGTGGTGCGGCCGCCCAGCGAGGCGAGCGACTGGTACGGGCTGATGGCCGCGTTGCCGGTGCGCCCGTACGAGGTGCGCAGCTTCAGGTCGCTGATGGCGGCGGCGTTCTCCTTGATGAACGGCTCGTCCGACGCGCGCCAGGCGATGGCGCCCGAGGGGAAGAAGCCCCACTTGCGGTCCGGCCCGAATCGCGAGGAGCCGTCGTAGCGCCCCGTGACGGTGAAGATGTAGCGGCCCAGCAGGTTGTAGTTCACGCGGCCCAGGTACGAGGCCATCGTGGTGCGCGTGCTGCCGGAGCTGACGATGGGGCCGCCCGAGCGGTTCCCCGAGCCGATGTCCTCGTAGTCGAGGATGTCGCTGATGAACCCCTCGTTCTGCATGCTGGTGCTGGTGTTGTCCTGCCGCTGGCGCGTGTAGCCGACCACCGTGTTCAGCGAGTGGCTCTGGCCGAACAAGCGGTCGAACGAGAGCGTGTTCTCGTTGAGGAACGAGGTGGACTCGTTGCGCCCGCGGATCGCCTGCCCGCCCACCTGCTCGCCGCGCAGCGTCTCCCGCGGCCAGTAGGTGTCGCGCTCGCGGTTGGTGACGTTGGCGCCCAGCGTGGTGCGGAAGCGGAGCCCGCGCGCCAGGTCGAGCTCGGCGAAGGTGTTGGTCAGGATGCGCGTGTCGCCCAGCTGGTCGTCCATGTTCTCCAGGACGGCCACCGGGTTCATGATGTCCTGCGCCGTCAGCGCCACGGGGGCGTCGTCCAGCATGTTGCTGTACGAGCCGTCCGCCCGGCGTACCGGCAGGGTGGGGATCGACTGGAGCGCCGCGGCCACCGACGACATGTCGTTGCCGCCCACGGCCCCGTCGGTCGGCGCGAAGTTGGTCTGCACGCGGCTGCCGGTGAGCGTGGTGCCCAGCCGCAGCCGGCCGCGCAGGTCCTGGCTCAGGTTCAGGCGCAGCGACATCCGCTGGAAGTCGCTCCCCATCACCACGCCCTGCTGGTCGAAGAAGCCGCCCGACATGGCGTAGCGCGTGGCGTTCTCACCCGCGGTGCCGCCCGTTACCGAGATCTGGTAGCTCTGGAGCGGGGCGCTGCGGAAGATGCGGTCCTGCCAGTTGGTGCTGACGACCGCGTTCGGGTCCGCGTAGATGGGGTCCTGGTTCTGGCTCGCCGCCCAGTCGTTGGCGAAGAGCGCGAACTCGGGCCCGTCGAGCAGGTCGTAGCGCTTGGCCACGCTCTGCGTGCCGGTGAACGCCTCGAAGTTGAAGCGCGGCGCGCCCACCTGACCCCGGCGGGTGGTGATGATCACCACGCCGTTGGCGGCGCGCGAGCCGTAGATGGCCGTGGCCGACGCGTCCTTGAGGACCTCGATCGACTCGATGTCGCGCGGGTTCAGCGAGGTCAGCGGGTTGGTGGGAACGGTGATCCCGCTCTGCCGCCCGCCGCCCAGCCGGTTGTTGTCCGCCGCGTAGTCCACCTCGATGGGGAAGCCGTCGATCACGTAGAGCGGCTCGTTGCTCACGCTCTCGCTGACCGACGTGCCGCCGCGGATGCGGATGGAGATGCCGCCGCCGGGCGCGCTGGACGCCTGCGACACCTGGACGCCGGGGGCGGTGCCCTCCAGCATCTGTTCCATGGAGGTGACCGGCTTGTTCTCGATCGCCTCCATGTTCACCGAGCTCACGGCCCCGGTTAGATCGCGGCGGCGCTGCGTGCCGTAGCCCACGGCCACCACCCCTTCCAGCTGCACCGCCTGCGCGCTGAGCGCGAAGTTGACGGTGGCCGCCTCTCCCGCCGCCACGGTAACGGCGCGCTCCTGGTCCGCGTAGCCCACGCGGCTGGCCCGCACCCGCTGGCTACCGGCGGGTACGTTGGTGAGGGTGAACTGGCCGTCGGGGCCGGTCACGGTCCTCACCTGCGTCCCCACCACCGACACCGCGGCACCCGAGAGGGGGCGCGCCTCGCCCTCGGTAACGCGGCCGCTGATGCGTCCCCCGGTCTGGGCGGCGAGTGCGGCCGGCATGGCCGCGAGCGCCACGAGGCAGAGGAGCTTGGTTGTCCATCTCATCCTGGACTCTCCGGAAAGAGGTGACCCTGGGGTCGGGTGGAACGTTGCAGCCGCGGCGGCTGCGGACGGCGCACCGCACCGATGCGGAGTAGCGTCGTCCCATGAAGCTGGGTCTTTGTTCTAACTTAGGACAAATCAATCAGACAGGATGCGCGTTCCTGCTTCCGGGGAGGAGGCGGGGCGTGCAAGTGTTGTCCTGCGAGCTTGATTTGGGTGAAGCCTGAACCGGCAGAACGGATTTGTTCTCTATTAGAACGAATGTTCCGGAGAATAGTACACGGGTCGTGACAAGAGCGCAATCCCTCTGTGGCACAGTCGGTTGGAGGGCCCTCACCCCCGCTCGTTCCTCGCTGCCCCCCTCTCCCGATAACAGGAGAGGCTGCGCCTCTGTTATCGAGAGAGGGGGCGGAACTCCGCACGTATGGCAATGCCCTCGCCCGCGTCACGGGTTGCTCCGTCACCTGCCGTCCGCACCGAATCCGAATCCGAACTCGTGGGGGGCAGACCTGCGTGTCTGCCCTCCGTCTGCGTTCCTCAGCGCCCTGCCGTACACACGAACCTTCTGCCCGGGTGCGCGCAGGCGAGTTCGCTTGTTTCCAGCGGCGAATCAATTCGCTCCTGAAAGCAGGCCGCGGCGCATGTACAGGCACGGGCAGCCACGTGGGGCGGCCCCTACCGGATCGGTGTGAGGCGCGACGGTCGAGGCACGCGCAGGGTGGGCGCGATGAATTGCGGCGCCGCGATACCGCCACCCGCGCGGACCTCACCCCCGAGTCCGCGAAGACGGACTTTGTGCTGTTGTTGCCGCGAGTTCACTCGCCACAGCCAAGCCCCAGCCGATCTACGGCGCCGGGACCCAGCCGCCGAGAATGGCGGACGGGGTGAGGGCGGCGCGCTCCGCGTCCGACAGGCGGGGGCGGGAGGGGTGCGGGGCGGCACCTGGGCCCGTGCTGCCGTACTCGCGAAAACGTGCGTCCTCCGGGCGGTTCACTACGCGATTGCCAGCGGCGTCCGTGCTGTTCATCGTGTCCCAGCCGCGCGCGGTGACGTGGTCGTCCATCCAGGTGTCGATGAAGACGGCGCTGCCGATGGCGTTCGGGTTGCCCGAGGGGTGCCAGGGGCGTCCGAGCGCGACCGATGCGGGCGCCATCGAGGGGCGCTCCTTCTTAAGGCGGCTGCGGATGAAGACGAAGCCGTGCGGCTGCGAGATCAGGGTGCTCGGGGCCGTGATGTAGCCGTTGTTCGTGGGGCTTCCCCGGTCACGCGACACGATGTCCGAGTCCTCAAAGACCGCCACCCCCGCGCCGAAGATGAAGTCCACGCTGCCCGAGATCGTGCAGCCGCGGAAGTGGCTGCGGCCCGCGTTGGGAAAGAGCGTGTCCTGGTGCCCGCTGATCACGCAGTCGCGAAAGACGGCGCGGTCGTTCCCCTCGTCCAGCATGATCGCCACGCCCTGCGAGCCCTGCAGCTTGGTGCTGTCCGCGTCCGCCTTGGCGTTGTTCGCCATGTAGTCGAAGGCGTTCTCCACCGTCATGCGCTCCAGCCGGAAGTCCGGCGCGGCGATTCGCAGGGTGAAGCTGCCGCGCGTGCCGTACGTCCACCCGCCAGGGCTGCGCTGCCCCGCCGCCGCGTCGAAGGTCAGCACTGTGCCCGTTCGGCTCTGGCCGATGAAGTGGACGTTGGGGCGGTCCACCGTGAGCTTCTCGCGGTAGCGGCCGTTGCGGATGGAGATGACGTACGGCGCGGTGCCCGTCGCCGGGGCCGCCGCCAGCGCAGCGCCGATGGTGCGGTAGATGCGCGCGCCGTTGCGGGTGGCGCCATCGCGGCCGCGGTAGGCTGCGTCCACGACGGCGGAGGGGGCGGCCGTGGCGGGGCGCGCCGCCTGTATGCCGTTGGTGCGCGCCCAACGCTCGTAGCGGCGCAGCGTGGTGGCGGGCTCGTCCGTGTACCAGGCGTAGCCGCGGGCGCGCTCCGCCTCCAGCTCGTCGAAGCGGTAGCGCACCACACCGTCGCGGTTGCTGAACATCGGCCGGTTGGTGCCGATTTCGTAGAAGCGCGCCCACAGCGGGCCCGCGCCCGGCTTCGCGGTGAGGCCGCCACGCGGGGTGTACTCGTAGCCCCAGATTGTTGCGTCGCGGAACCACTGCACGGCGCCGCGGATGGCGGCGACCACGCGCGCATCCGGGTTCTTGACCTCCAGGAGGAGGTTCACGATTCCAGCGCTCTCGCGGCCGGCGAGCGATATGTGCTCGTACGCGCGCGCCTTTGCGGGCTTCAGGGTGAGCGGATCGTGCTGCTGGCCCCACACGGTGCGCCGTCCATCGACGATCACCTGGCTGGCGAGGATGCACTCCACGCCGCGCCGCACGCTCTCCGCCGCGCGGCGCCGCTCGGGCTCTGGCAGGCCGCCCATCTCGCCGTTCGCCACGTCGTTCAGCACGCGCAGGATGTTGGCGATGGCGTCGTCGTTGTACGTCGCCGCGTCGTGGTAGCCGCCGACGAGCGGGTACACCTGCGGCCAGCACCCGTTGGGGAACTGGGCGCGGTACAGGTACTCCAATCCCCTGCGAAATGACTCGCGGTAGCGCGCCTCTCCCGTCGCGGCGGCGGTGTTCGCCAGGAAGCGGAGCTGCGCGGTGGTGGAGTTGTTGTCAAAGGTCCCCACCCAGCTCCAGTTCCCCTCGCTCGCCCAGCTCTCGCCCGGGCGGCGCGTGCGGGTGAACTCCATCCGCTTCGACCATCCGCCCGCGGGGGTCTGGAAGGAGACGATGGACTCCGCGATCTGGCGCGCCTCCGGAGAGGCCCACCAGGCGCCGGTCATGCGCGGCTCCACGTTGAAGCCATCGCCGTGCGGGGCGGGCGTGGCCTTCTCCAGCCCCGCCTGGCGCAGCTCGGCGGCCATCACCGCGCGGTCGGCTTCCCCGAGCTGGCGCGAAGTGGCGAGGTAGCGCTCCCACGCGCTCCGCTCCGCCGCGGGGAGCGCGGCGATGCGGGCGGGGGCCAGGAGTGCCTCCTCGCGCGCGGCCTGCTGCGCGGCGAGGGGGGCGGCGCCGCAGAGGGCGGCCCAGAGGATGATCGTTGTGCGTCGCATGTCCGCCTTACCGTGTGGGTGCGGGCGCGGGTGCGCCCGGTGTGCGGACGAAGCCGGAGAGCCCGATGCCGAGCTCCCGGAGACCTTCCGCGGCGAGCGCGGCCATCACCTCCGCGCCCTGCGGCGAGAAGTGGGTGTTGTCCTCGAGCCCCTGCGGGTAGTTGGCGTTCTCCCCCGCCCTGAGCTGCAGGAAGAGCCGGCGCGACCCCTCGGCGCCGTGGCGGGTGAGGGCCCCGGCGCTCAGCCGGTGCATGTCCAGGAGCGGCACGCGCTGCTCGGCGGCCACGGCCCGCACCAGGTCGGGATATTCGCCGTGCGTGTCCACCAGCGTCCCCGCCGAGTCGAACTTGCGGCGGCGCACCGGCGTGAGAAGGACGGGATTCGCTCCCTTTGCGCGCGTCTCGGCCACGAAGCGGGCCAGGTTGCGCCGGTAGTCCGCGGGGGGCGTGTAGCGGTCCACCTTTTCCACCGAGGCGTCATTGTGGCCGAACTGGATGAAGACGTAGTCGCCCGGCCGCAGCCTGTCGACCACGGCCTGCCAGCGCCCTTCCTCGATGAAGGTGCGCGTGCTGCGTCCGTTCCGCGCGTGGTTCTCGATGCGGACCTGATCGACGTCGAAGTACTGCTGGAACGCCTCGCCCCACCCCGTCTCCGGGCGCCGGGTGACGAGCTTCTGCGCCATCGTCGAGTCGCCGGCCAGGTACACCGTCACCGGCGGCGCCCACGAAGCGAACGCGGCCAGGAGCGGAAGCACGAGGAGGAGGATGCGTTTCATTGCTTTTGCTCGTTCTGTGGTCAAATGGCCCTCACCCCCGCTCGTTCCTCGCTGCCCCCTCTCCCGATAACAGGAGAGGGCTCCGCCCTCCGTTATCGAGAGAGGGGGCGGAATTCAATGCCCCGGCCCCGAGACCGCTTCAGCGGTCTTCCCGTGGTTCCAGCCGGGGGCTTCAGCCCCCGGCGTATGCGCCCCCGGCGTATGCGCCCCCGGCGACCAGCCCCCGGCCTTATTCCCCTTCCATCACCGCCGGCTCCAGGCGCGGCGCGAGGAGGTGGATGACGACCCAGGCGGTGACGTACGCCAGGCCGCAGATCATGAAGATGATGGAGTAGTTGTTTCCCGTCGACTCCAGGATGCGGCCGGTGGCGCGCTGAAAGAGCACGCCGCCCATCGCGCCCGCGAAGCCGCCCAGCCCCACCACGCTGGCCACGGCGCGCCGCGGGAACATGTCGCTGGCCGTCGTGAACAGGTTGGCCGACCACCACTGGTGCGACGCCGCCGCCACGCTCACGATGGCGATGGCCGTCCACAGGGTGGGGGCGTGCGGCGCGAACATCGTGGGGACGATGAGGATCGCGGGGATCAGCAGCGCCACCTTGCGCCCCTTGTTCACCGTCCAGCCGCGCTTGATCAGCGCGCTGGAAACCCACCCGCCGCCCACCGAGCCCACGTCCGCCACCAGGTAGATGGCCATCAGCGGAAGCGCCACGCCCGCCAGCTTCACCCCCCAGTTGGCGTCCAGGAACTTGGGGAGCCAGTACAGATAGAACCACCAGATGGGGTCGGTGAGGAACTTCCCCAGGATGAAGGCCCACGCCTGGCGGTGCCCCAGCAGGCTCAGCCAGCGCACGTGCGTGGTGGGCTCCACCGGGTCGCTGCGGATGTACGCCAGCTCGGCCGCCGACACGCGCGGGTGGTGCTCCGGCTCGCGGTAGATGGGGAGCCAGAAGAGGAGCCAGACGAAGCCCAGCGCGCCCGTGGCGATGAACGCCCAGCGCCACCCCCAGTTGAGCGCGATCCAGGGCACCAGGAAGGGCCCCACGATGGCGCCCACGTTGCTGCCGGCGTTGAAGATGCCGGTGGCGAAGGCGCGCTCCTTTTTGGGGAACCACTCGGCCGTGGCCTTGATGGCCCCTGGAAAGTTCCCCGACTCGCCCAGCCCCAGCGCGCCCCGCGCCAGCGCGAAGCCCCCGGCGGTGCGGGCGAATGCGTGGGCCATCGCCGCCAGGCTCCACGCCACGATGGCGAAGGCGAAGCCCTTGCGCACGCCGATCCTGTCCAGCAGCCGCCCCATCCCCAGGAAGCCCAGGGCGTAGGCGAAGCTGAACCAGGAGACGATGTCGCCGTACTGCGACTCGGTCCACCCGATCTCCGTCTGCAGCATGGGCGCCAGCAGACCCAGCACCTGCCGGTCGATGTAGTTGATCGTGGTCGCCGCGAAGAGCAGCGCGCAGATCGTCCAGCGGTAGCCGAAGCCCGGGGGGGGCGGCACGTCCGCGACGGGGACGGCGTTGGAATCCGGCGTGAGCGGGGCGTTGGGGGAGGTGGCGGAGCTCATGAGGATCTCAATGAGTGGAGTGCAGTACGCGCTCGACCTCATCCGCCGAGACGCGGTTGAAGTCGCCGGGGATGGTGAGCTTGAGCGCGCTGGCGGCGGTGGCGAACTCCATCGCGTCCTTGCACTCGCGCCCTTGCAGCAGGGCGAAAATGAGCGCGGCCGCGAAGCTGTCGCCGCCGCCCACGCGGTCCACCACGCGCACCTGGTAGCGGCGGCTGGTGTGGAGCTCCGCCGTGCGCCGGTCGTAGAGCAGGGTGCTCCAGCCGTGCTCGCTGGCGGAGATGACTTCGCGCCGGGTGAGCGCCACCGTGGCGATCCCCAGCTCCTCCGCGATCCGCTCCGCGCTCTGGCGGATGCTCTCGGACGCCTCGGCGCCCGCGCCGACGCCGAGCATGGCGGCCGCCGCGCCGGGGTTCCCCACCAGCACGCTGGCGCCGGCGACCAGCGGGCGCATCACGGGGATGGGGTCGCGGCCCTTCCACAGCGCGGGGCGGTAGTTGAGGTCCACGCTCACGCGCACGCCCAGCGAGCGCGCGGCTTCCGCGGCCTGCGCGGCGGCCCGCGCGGGACCCTCGCCCAGCGCGGGGGTGATTCCCGAAAGGTGCAGCCAGGCCGCGCCGTGCAGCAGGCTCTCCCAGTCGATCTCGGACGGATCCAGAGCGCTGAACGCGGAGCCCGCGCGGTCGTAGACGACGCGCATGGGGCGCAGGTCGGCGCCCGATTCCACGAAGTAGATCCCCAGCCGCTCGCCGCCGCGCACCACGCCGCGCACGCCCACCCCTTCCGCGCGCAGGGCGCCAAGCGCGGCGTCGCCGACGGCGTTGGAGGGGAGGCGCGTGACGTAGTCGCTGCGCACGCCGAGGTGCGCCAGGCTCACCGCCACGTTCGCCTCGCTGCCGCCGAAGAAGGTGCGCAGCGCGGGCGACTGGAAGAGGCGCTCGTCGCCCGGGGGCGAGAGGCGCAGCATGAGCTCGCCGAAGCAGACGACGCGCTTCATCGCGGGGCTCCGGCCAGGCTGGCGCGCGCCATCGCCACGCCGCGCGAGACGGTGCGCGCGCGGTCGGTGAGCGCCGCGAAGTCGCCGGCGGCGGCCAGGCGCGGGTCGGCGAGCGCGTTCCCCAGCCCCACGGCCACGGCGCCGGCATGCAGCCAGTCGCCCACGTTGTACGGCGTCACCCCGCCGGTGGGGATGATGCGCAGAAAGGGCATCGGCCCCAGTACGCCCTTGAGGAACGCCGGCCCCAGCGTATCCGCCGGAAAGAGCTTCACCAGGTCCGCGCCGGCTTCGTGGGCGCGCAGGATCTCGGTGGGGGTGAAGGCGCCGGGGATGGCGGGTACGCCCAGCCGGTGCGCCTCGGCCACGACCTCTTCCTTGAAGACGGGGCTCACCACGTAGCGCGCCCCTGCCTCCACAGAGCGGCGCGCGGAGTCCGCGTCCAGCACGGAGCCGGAGCCCACCAGCACCGCGTCGCCCAGCTCGCGGGACGTACGTTCGATCAGGCGCAGGGCATCGGGCGTGGTGAGCGTCACCTCGATGGAGGAGACGCCTCCCTGGTGCAGCGCCTGGATCGCGCGAAAGGCATCCTCCGCGCTGGGCATGCGGATGACGGCCACGGCGCCGGACGCGCAGAGCCGCGCCACCAGGTCTTCGCGCGCGCCGACCGCTTCCATTACTTGCATCGGTGAGCTCCGTTGGGGGTCACGTGGGGCGGGCCCCGGCGAGGTGTGCTTCCAGTGCGGCGGGCACCCCCTCACGGTCCATGCGCGCCAGGTGCCTGGCCACCGCGTCCGCGAAGCCGGGGACCTGGGTCAGGTCGGTGCCCCAGAGCGTCTCGTCCGCGCAGGCGGGGCGCGCCACCGCGTTCGCGCCGCCGGCCTTGCTCCACAGCGCACGCAGCCGCTCCGCCTGGTCGTCGCGCGGCACCGGGAGCCCCTGCGCCGCGCGCGCCGCGTGCAGGTCGCCGCGCATGAAGAGGAGGTACGCCGCGAAGCCGAACGCCAGCGAATCCGGCACGCTCCCGTTCCGCTGCGCGTAGTCGAGGATGGATGGCACCACGCGCACCTTCATCTTCATCGTCCCCTGCAGGGTGATGTCCCACAGGGCGTGGTGGACGAAGGGGTTGGCGAAGCGGTCCAGCACCTCGCGCGCGAACCGCTCGGCGCCGGGCGCGTCGACGATGGGGACGATCTCCTCGAACATCGCGCGGCGCAGGAAGCGGCCGACCGACTCGTGCTCCACCGCCTCGCGCACCGTCGTGCATCCAGCCAGCAGCGCGGCGGGGACGGTGATGGTGTGCCCACCGTTGAGGAGCCGCACCTTGCGCTCGCGGTACGGCGCCACGTCGCCCGCCAGCACGATGCGCGCGTCCGACTCCGCCCAGCCGAGGCGCGCGCGGGCGGCGGCGGGGGCCTGGATGGCGAAGAGGGCGTACACCTCGCTCGTGGTCACCAGCCCGTCCTCGTAGCCCAGCTCCTCGCGCAGGCGGGCGCCCTCCTCCTCCGTAGGCGCGCCGGGGACGATGCGGTCCACCAGCGTGTTGCAGAACGGGACGGCCTCGCGCACCCACGCGGCGAAATCCGGGCTGAACGCCCAGCGCTCCGCCAGCTCCAGCACGATGTCGCGCAGGCGGTCGCCGTTGTCCTCGATCAGCTCGCACGGAATCACCGCCACGCCGTGCGCGGGATCGTACGCAAAGGCCTGCGCGCGCTCGTACAGGAAGCGCGCGAGCTTGCCGGGAAAGGAGCGCGGCGGGTCCAGGTTCGGTTCGTCGCCCTCGTCCAGCACGATGCCGACCTCGGTCGTGTTGCTGAAGACGAGCTCCAGTTGCGGGTCGCGCGCGCACGCCAGCACCTCGTCCCACTCCGCCCGCGCGGAGAGCGCACGGCTCACGGAGGCGATGATGCGGTGCTCGCGGTGCGGCGCGCCGTCCGCGATCCCCTGCAGCGCCAGCGTGTAGAGGCCGTCCTGCGCGCTCAGCACCTCGTCGCGCCCGCTGCCGGTGCTGCCGACCATCACCACGCGCCCGGCGAAGCGGCCCTCGCGGTTGGCGGTGTCGAGGAAGGCGTCCACGAAGCCGCGCAGGAAGGCGCCGGTGCCGAACTGGACCACCTTTTCCGGGAGGTCGAGCAGCTCGGGCGCGGGCACGGCGACGTCGTGGCGCGCCTGGAACTCGGGCGACGACACGAGTGCGCGGCCAAGGCGGGGGAAGGTCATGAATCAACAGCCTCACACAGAGACACAGAGGGTACAGAAAGAACGAAAGAAGGGGTTCTCTGCGGCTCGTCGTTATCTCTGTGTTCTCTGTGTGAGGCCCGCTGTTTTTTCATAGCGTGACTCCCTCTTTCCAGATGGCGATCTCGCGGTAGCCGTGCTTCTCGTTGTTCGTCTGGCGGCCGGAGGCGACTTCAAGGATCGTGGCGAGGAGCTCGTCCGCGATGCCGTCCAGCGTCGCCACGCCGTCCAGGAGAGCGCCGGCGTTGAAGTCGATCCAGTGCGGCTTCTTTTCAAAGATGGCGCTGTTGGACGAGATCTTGATCGTCGGCACCGGGAAGCCGAGCGGGGTGCCGCGGCCCGTGGTGAAGAGCAGGATCGTCGCGCCGCTCGCCACCATCGCGGTGGAGGAGACGCCGTCGTTGCCGGGGGCTTCGAGCAGCGAGAGGCCGCCCGTGGCCGCGGGCTCGCCGTATCGAAGCACGCGCTGCACGGTGGCCTGGCCGCCCTTTTGGATAGCGCCGAGCGACTTCTCCTCCAGCGTGGTGAGGCCGCCCGCCTTGTTGCCCGGCGAGGGATTCTCGTACACGGGCTGGTTGTGGCGGAGGAAGTACTCCTTGAAGTCGTTGATCATGGCGGCGACGTCGCGGAAGACTTCCTCGCTGGCGGCGCGGTTCATCAGCACCTGCTCGGCGCCGAACATCTCCGGCACCTCGGTGAGGATGACGCCGCCGCCCAGCGCCGTCACGCGGTCCGCGATGCGGCCCACGAGCGGGTTGGCGGAGATCCCGCTGAAGCCGTCCGAGCCGCCGCACTTGTGGCCCAGGATCAGCTCGCTGGCCGGGCACTCCACCCGCCGGTCGCCCTCGATGGCCCGCACCAGCGACTCCACGGCCTGCACCCCCTCCTCCACCTCGTCCACCACGTCCTGCGTGTTGAAGAAGCGGATGCGGTTGCCCTCCAGCTCGCCCGCGAGCGCGAGGAGCTCGGCCATCTGGTTGTTCTCGCAGCCGAGGCCCAGCACCAGCACGCCGCCCGCGTTGGGATGGCGGATGAGGCCGGCCAGGACGTGCTGCGTGTTGTGCAGGTCGTCGCCCAGCTGGCTGCATCCGTACGGGTGGCTGAAGGCGTGCACCCCGTCCACCCGCCCCGCGAAGCGCTCCGTGGCGGCGCGCGCGATCCGCTCCGCCGCGGTGTTCACGCAGCCGACGGTGTTCACGATCCAGATCTCGTTGCGCGTCCCCACGCGCCCGCTGGCGCGGCGGAAGCCCATGAAGGTGGGCACGGGGCCGGCGGGGCGCTCGGCGCGGGGCGCGGGGTCGTAGCGGTACTCCAGCGTGCCGGAAAGGCCGGTGCGCAGGTTGTGCGAGTGGATCCACCCGCCCGCCGGCACCGCCGCCGTCGTCAGGCCAATGGGGAAGCCGTACTTCACCACCTGCTCCCCCTCGGCCAGCGCGCGCAGGGCGATCTTGTGGCCGGCGGGGACCTCGTCGCGCAGCACGACGGCCGCGCCCTCCACCACCACCTCGTGGCCGGCGGGGAGCGGCATCGTCGCCACCACCACGTTGTCCGCGGGGTGGATGAGCACCGCCTCCGGCTTCGCCGCCATCACCGCGGGCATCCTATCGCCCTCCGTCCAGCCGGTACGTCTCGCGCACCAGGCCGTACGCCAGGGCGTGCGCCATCTCGCGCGCGTCGTCCAGCTCGATCACGTGCCGCGCCACCAGGCCAGCCAGCCAGTTGGCGTCCACGCGGCGCGCCAGGTCGTGGCGCGCGGGGATGGAGCAGAAGGCGCGCGTGTCGTCGTTGAAGCCGGCCGTGTTGTAGATGCCGGCCGTCTCGGTGGTCCGCTCGCGGAAGCGCTTCATCCCCTCGATGCTGTCGTGGAACCACCAGGGCGGCCCCAGCCGCAGCGCGGGGTAGTGCCCGGCCAGCGGCGCCAGCTCGCGCGCGTAGGTGCTCTCGTCCAGCGTAAAGAGGATCAGCCGGAGGCGCGGGTCGTTGCCGTACGCGCTGAGCAGGTTGCGCAGGTTGCGCGTGTACTCGGTCGCGACGGGGATGTCCGCCCCCTTGTCCAGCCCGAAGCGGTCGAAGATGATCCCGTTGTGATCGCGCAGGGCGCCGGGATGGAGCTGCATCACCATCCCGTCTTCGCACGACATGCGGGCCATCTCCATCAGCATGTGCGCCTCGAAGCGTGCCTGGTCGCCCGCCGTCGCCGCGCCTTCCAGGGCGCGGGCAAAGAGGCGCTCGGCCACGTCTTCCGGCAGGCGCTCGGTGCGCGGCTCCACCACCGCGTGGTCCGTGGCGACGGCGCCCATCGAGCGGAAGAAGGCCCGCCGCTCCTCCAGCGCCCGGATGAACCCCGCGTAGTCCGCGATCTGCGCGCCGTGCGCCCGCGCCAGCTTCGCGATCTCGTCGCGCCACGCCGGCGCGGCGATGCGGAAGACGGCGTCAGGGCGGAAGGTGGGAATTACCCTGCCCCGCCACCCCGACTCGCGGATGGCGCGGTGGTGCTCCAGCGTGTCGCTCGCCGCGTCGGTGGTCGTCAGAACTTCGATGTTGAAGCGCTCGAAGAGGGCGCGCGGCCGGAACTCCGGCGAGGCGAGCTTCTCCGCGATCTCGTCGTACACGGCCTGCGCGGTGGCGCCCGTCAGCTTACGGCGCACCCCGAAGACGTGGCGCAGCTCGTGGTCCAGCCACACCCCGGTGGGCGTGCCGCGGAAGAGGTAATAGTTTTCCGCGAAGAGCTGCCAGATATTGCGCGGATCGCTCTCCACCTCCGCCCCGTCGCGCGCGGGGATCCCCAGCGACTCCATGGGGATGCCGCGCGAGTACAGCATGCGGAAGATGTAGTGGTCCGGAATGATCAGGAGCGCGGTGGGCTCCGGAAACGGCTCGTTCTCCGCCAGCAGCCGCGGATCCACGTGCCCGTGCGGCGCGACGATGGGAAGGTCGCGCGTGCCCTCGTACAGGGTGCGCGCCACTTTGCGGACGGACGGGTCGGGATCGAAGAAGCGGTCGGGGTGCAGGAACAGCGTATCGGCGGCGACCGCCTGGACGGCGGGAATCTCGAGCGTGCTCATGGAAACTCGGGCTCGGGAAAGATATTGACGCGCCGCCGGAGGGAGCGCGGCATTTGCTCGATCTGAGAACATAAGGGGTTCCACGGGAGCGGATTACACGCTCAACCTCACCCCCGCGGCACCTGGACCCTTGCGTCCGGAACGCCTTTCCATCAATTTGTTCTCGCGTAGAACAAAACGCAAGGGGGAGCGGCCAGACGCCCCTGGCACCCTCTTCGCACGGGGCGGAAGCAACGCAATCGGGCCGCCATTCGGAAGCCGAATGAGAAAGATCAACACCCTCGACTTCAAGCGCGCGACGCGCTCCACCTCGCGCGACATCAACCGGCAGATCCTGCTGAACCTGGTGCGCGAGCACCAGCCCATCTCGCGCGCGGACCTGGCGCGCATGATGGAGATCGGGCGCGGGATGGTGACGACGCTCACCGGCGAGCTGCTGGCCGAGGGCGCCATCATGGAGGGCGACGTGGGCGAGGCGGCCCGCGGCCGCAAGCCCACCATGCTCTGGGTGCGCACGCAGGACCGGCTGGTGGTGGCCGTCGACGTCCGCTTCACCCGCACCTACGTGATGCTGAGCGACTTCAACGGGACGGAGATCGCGCTGGAGAGCTTCGACACCGTCACCAACCCCGACGAGCTGGTGGCGGAGATCGCCGCGCGCGTGGAGACGCTGGTGGAGGGCTACGCTGCGCGCTGGCAGGTGCAGGGGGTCGGGCTCGTGGTGCCCGGCATGGTGGACAGCGGCACGGGGCGCATCCTCAACTCGCCGCAGCTTGGCTGGCGCGACGTGGACGTGCGCGAAGCCCTGGAGGCCGCGCTCGACCTGCCGGTCCAGATCGAAAACGCGCCCATCGCCTGCGCCCTCGCGCACATGTGGCTGGGGGAGCGCAGCGACGGCGCGGGCGACTTCGTGTACGTCACCGTGTCCGACGGCGTGGGCGCGGGGATGGTGGTGAACGGGCAGGTGGTGCGCGGGCATTCGCACACCGCGGGCGAGTTCGGGCACATCGCGCTGAACCCGGAAGGGCCGCGCTGCCTGTGCGGCGCGCGCGGGTGCTTCGAGGCGTACACCTCCAACCTGGCGACGCTGGGGCGCTACCTGGGCGCGGAGGACATCTCCCCCGCCGAGTCGCGCGAGCTGCTGAAGCGCCACGACATCACCGTCACCGACCTCGTGCGCCGCGCCCGCTCCGGCGACGAGCGCGCCCTCTCCGCCATCCGCGAGACGGGGCGCTACCTGGGTCTGGGGCTGTCGATGATCGTGAACGCGCTGAACCCGTCGCGCATCGTTGTCGGCGGCGAGATCACGGCGGGGTGGGACCTGATCGCCGACCTGGTGCGCGAGGAGGTGGAAGGCCGCGCCCTGACCCGCGCCGCCGCCGCGACGCCCGTGATTCCGGAGCAGACCAGCACGCATCCCCGCCTGCGCGGTGCCACGGCGCTGGTGGCGGCGCCGTTGTTCGCGGCGCCGCAGGTGGCGTAGGGGGCGGAATGATCACCGGGGGCCGGGGCACCGGGGGCTGAAGCCCCCGGCTGGAACGACGGGAAGGCGGCTGAAGCCGGCTCCAGAAACGCGGCATTGGACCCGGAGTTCGCGCAGGCGGACATTGGTGTGAAAACGCGAGGGTCGAGGCGGGGCGGAGGGCGGGCGCGATGAATCGCGCCCCTACGGATCGATGGCACCACAGGCAGATGCGCGCGTACGCCCCTCCCCCAGGTAGTTTTTGGGGGAGGGGCCGCGAGGTGACGAGCGGGGGAGGGGGCCCGCCCCCGCAATTCGCTCTAATCTGGTACAAATTCACCCGATGGCGGGGCCGTGGAGGCCCGGGAGCGACATGCCGAACCACGAATTTTCCAGGCGTGACTTCGTCCGCACCCTGTCGCTGGGGGCGGGGGCCGCGCTGATCGGGCCCGGCTTCCTGGCGGGGTGCGCGACTCTCGGCGGCGGAGTGGAGGCGGCCGGGTGGGCGCGCGTGCCGGGGATCCTGGCGCGCATCCGGCCCCCCACCTTCGCCGCGCGCGACTTCCCGGTCACCGACTTCGGCGGCGTGGGCGACGGCACGCGCGACAACACCGAGGCGTTCCGGCGCGCGATCGCGGCGTGCACGGCGGCGGGCGGCGGGCGGGTGGTGGTGCCGGCGGGGCGCTTCCTCACCGGGCCCATCCACCTGCGCAGCAACGTCAACCTGCACGTGTCCGAGGGCGCGACGGTCGCGTTCAGCCAGAACCCCAGGGACTACCTCCCCGTCGTATTCACGCGCTGGGAGGGGATGGAGATGATGGGGTACTCGCCCCTCATCTACGCCTTCGAGCAGGAGAACGTCGCCATCACCGGCAAGGGGACGCTGGATGGGCAGGCCACCACCACCATCTGGTGGCCGTGGAAGGGTGCGTGGAAGACGCACCCGGAGTGGGACCGGGTGCCCAACCAGAAGCCCGCCCGCGAGCGCCTGGGCCAGATGATGGAGGCCGGCGTCCCGGTGCAGGAGCGCGTCTTCGCCGAAGGATCGTACCTGCGCCCGCAGTTCATCCAGCCGTATCGCTGCCGCAACGTGCTGGTGGAGGGGGTGACGATCATCAACTCCCCCATGTGGCAGATCAATCCCGTGCTCTGCCAGAACGTCACCGTGCGCGGCGTGTCGGTGGTGAGCCACGGGCCCAACAACGACGGGTGCAACCCCGAGTCATGCCGCGACGTGCTGATCGAGAACTGCCTCTTCGACACGGGCGACGACTGCATCGCCATCAAGAGCGGCCGCAACGCCGACGGGCGGCGCATCAACGTGCCCAGCGAGAACATCGTCATCCGCGAGTGCCAGATGAAGGACGGGCACGGCGGGGTGACGCTGGGGAGCGAGATCAGCGGCGGGGTGCGGCACGTGTACGTGGAGAACTGCCGCATGGACTCGCCCAACCTGGACCGCGCGCTTCGCTTCAAGAACAACGCGATGCGCGGCGGCATCCTGGAGCACGTCTACATGCGCAACGTCACCGTGGGGCAGGTCAAGGACGCGGTGCTCTCGGTGGACCTGTACTACGAGGAGGGGCAGGCGGGCCCCTTCGTGCCGGTGGTGCGCAACGTGGAGATGCGCAACGTCACCAGCAGCAAGAGCAACTACGCCTTGTACATGCGCGCCTACCCGCGCTCCGAGATCTCCAACATCCGCATCATCGACAGCCGCTTCGATGGCGTGGCGCGCGGGAACATGGCGGAGGGGGTGAAGGAGCTGGTGTTCGACGACGTGCTCATCAACGGCACCCGCGCCACTCCCACCTCGCATCGGGCGCCGGACAAGACCACCGCCGACCTGCTGCCGAGCGACCGCCGCGTGCCCGCACCCGCGGTGCGGCCATGAGCGCCGTGGCATGTTGCCGGCGACTGAAGTCGCTGCAACAAAAGCAGGAAGTCCCCCTGCGGGGACTTGGATTCGCGCGCGATCTGGATGCGGAGTCCGCGAAGGCGGACTTCCCGCGGTTGTTGCCGCGACTTCAGTCGCCAGGCATCCTCGCGGCGCTGCTGCTCGCCGCTCTCGCCGGGGCGCCCGCGCAGGCGCAGATCGCGCACCTCCCCGCCGCGCAGCAGCTGGGCGAAGGGACGCGGCAGCCGAACGACGCGCCGGTGGCGATCCCCAACGCCGTGCCGCGCGCCCGCCGCTCGCCGGATGGGCAGCCGTGGTCCGTGCGCATCGCCCGCTCGGTGATGCGCCGCAACCCGCAGACGCACCGCCGCTGGGACTACACGGCGGGGGTGGTGCTGGGCGCCATCGAGCGCGTGGGCCTCGCCCGCCGCGATGCCGCGATGATGGAGTACGTCAGGACCAACATGGACCGCTGGGTGAAGCCGGACGGCTCCATAGAGGGCTACGACCCCGCGGAGTACAACATCGACGAGGTGGCGCAGGGCCGCCTCCTCTTCGGCCTGCTGGAGCGCACGCGGGACGCGCGCTACCGCAGGGCGGCGGACCGCCTGCGCGAGCAGCTCCGCACGCAGCCGCGCACGGCCGAGGGCGGCTTCTGGCACAAGAAGATCTACCCGCAGCAGATGTGGCTGGACGGGCTCTTCATGGGCGCGCCTTTTTACGCGCAGTACGGCCGCACCTTCAACGAGCCCGCGGCGCTGGACGACGTGGCGCGCCAGTTCTTCCTGGTCTCGCGCCACACCCGCGACCCGCGCACCGGCCTGATGTACCACGGCTGGGACGCCGCCCGCGCGCAGTCGTGGGCCGACACCGCCACCGGCCTCTCGCCCAACTTCTGGGGGCGCGCGATGGGGTGGTACGTGATGGGGCTGGTGGATGCGCTCGACCACTTCCCCGCCACCCACCCGGACCGCCCCGCCCTGATCCGCGAGCTGGGCGACGCCGCCGAGGCGATCGCCCGGGTGCAGGACCCGGTTACGGGGCTCTGGTGGAACATGCTGGACCAGCCGAACCGCACGGGCAACTACCTGGAGGGGAGCGCGTCCAGCATGTTCGTGTACGCGCTGGCCAAGGGCGCGCGGCTCGGCTATCTGGACGCGGACTACCGTCGCTTCGCCGAGCGCGGCTTCGACGGGCTGCTGACCAACCTGGTGCGCGACAACGCGGACGGCACCTCGTCGCTCGTCAACGTGGTGCAGGTCTCCGGCCTGGGCGGCAACCCGCGCCGCGACGGCTCCGTGCGCGACGGGACGTTCGCCTACTACGCGAGCGAGCCGGTGGTGACGGACGACTACAAGGGCGTGGGCCCGCTGATCCTGGCCGCGCTGGAGCTGGGGCGGTGACGGCTTCGATGATGGCGCGCTTCTCCCTGGCGGGGAAGCGCGCGCTGGTCACCGGCGCGAGCCGCGGGCTGGGGCAGGCGATCGCGGTGGGGCTCGCCGAGGCGGGGGCGGACGTGGTCTGCGCCAGCACCCGTCGCTCCGGGACCGACGAGACGGCGGCGTACGTGCGCGCCGCCGGGCGCACGGCGTGGCAGGTGGAGGCCGACCTCTCCGACCGCGCGGCCGTCCTGGCGATGGCGGACGACGCGGAGAGCGCGGCGGGCTCGATCGACATCCTGGTGAACAACGGCGGCACCATCAGCCGCCACCCGGCCGTCGATCACCCGCTGGAGGAATGGGACCGCGTCCTGCGCACCAACCTGGACTCCGTCTTCATCCTGTCGCAGCGCCTCGGCGCGCGGATGGTGGAGCGCGGCGCGGGGAAGATCGTCAACGTCGCCTCGCTCCTCTCGTTCAGCGGTGGGATCACCGTGCCGGGCTACACGGCCAGCAAGCACGCGGTCGCCGGCGTCACGCGCGCCCTCGCAAACGAGTGGGCGCGCCACGGGGTGCAGGTGAACGCGGTGGCGCCGGGCTACTTCCGCACCGACAACACGCAGCGGCTGCAGGATGACCCCGTCCGCGCCGGCGAGATCAGCGCGCGCATCCCCGCCGGCCGCTGGGGCGAGGCGGAGGACCTGGCCGGCGCCGTCGTCTTCCTCGCCTCTCCCGCCGCGGACTACGTGAACGGGCACGTGCTGGTGGTGGACGGCGGATGGATGGCTCGTTGAAATAAGTGCGTTAGTGCGTGAGTGCGTTCTACCTCGCGCGACGCACTGGCTGGAGGAGCGGATATGGCTTCTCAGCATCTTCCGGCTTGCTGTTGCCCGGTTTGAATGATCGTGACCTGAACGACCAACGCACTCACGCTCTAACGCACTGGTTTCCATGCACTACCTTCCCGGGCCCGAACAGACGCGCCGCATGACCACCGAGGAGCTGCGGGCCGGCTTCCTCGTTCCAGCACTCTTCCAGCCGGGCGCGGCCACGCTGCGCTTCGTGGAGCTGGACCGCGTGGTGCTCGGCGGCATCGTCCCGGCCGGGGACGGCATCGGGCTGGTGGCGCCGCCGGAGATGGCGGCGGAGTTCTTTCTGGAGCGGCGCGAGGTGGGGATCCTCAACGTCGGCGGCGCCGGGCGCGTGACGGCGGACGGGACGGTGTACACGATGGCGAACCGCGACGGGCTCTACCTTGGCCGCGGCACGCGCGAGGTCGTCTTCCACAGCGACGACCCCGCCACGCCGGCGCGCTTTTACCTGGTGAGCTACCCGGCGCACGCCTCCTTCCCCGCCGCCCACGTGCCGCAGAGCGAGGCGGACCTCACGGAACTGGGTACGCCCGAGCAGGCGAACCAGCGCAGGCTTCGCAAGTACTTCCACCCCGGCGGCGTTCCCACGGCGCAGCTGGTGATGGGCGTCACGGAGCTGCAGGCGGGGAGTGTTTGGAACACGATGCCGGCGCACACCCACGCGCGCCGCACCGAGGTCTACCTGTACTTCGACGTCCCCGCGGACGCCGTCGTCTTTCACATGATGGGCGAGCCCACCGAGACCCGCCACCTGGTGATGCGCGACGGCGACGTCGCGCTCTCTCCCGGGTGGTCGATCCACTCCGGCTGCGGCACGCGCAACTACACCTTTTGCTGGGCGATGGGCGGCGAGAACCAGGTGTTCTCCGACATGCAGGGCGTGGCGATGGGGGATCTGCGGTAGGCACGCGCCGGATCGCCGGGGGCTGAAGCCCCCGGCTGGAACCACGGGAAGGCGGCTGAAGCCGGCTCGAGAAACGCGGCATTGGACCCGGAGTCCGCGCAGGCGGACTTTGTGTGGTTCCAGCGGCGAATTCATTCGCTCGTGGAACGATGACGGTGGGCGCGATAAATCGCGCCCCTACGAATGATCTTCAGGGGACGTACCATGAAACATCTACAAACCTGCATCCGCGCCTCGGCGCTCCTCCTCGCGCTCGCGGCGCCGCTCAGCGGGCAGCAGCGGGGGGCGCTGGTCGTGCGCACAGAGAACCGCCTGGCGGCGGAGCGGCCGGACGAGACGATCTCCATCGCGTGGAGCGCGCTGCGGCAGGCGCTGCCGGGCGTGCTGCCGGACAGGGTGCGCGTGACGGACGCGGGGACCGGCGTGGAGATCGTGTCGCAGCCGCTCGACGGGGACGCGGACGGGACCACGGACGAGCTCCTCTTCCAGGCGAGCTACCGGCCGCGCGAGACGCGTGACTTCGTGGTGGAGGCGGTGGCGCCGCGCGACTCCGTGCGCCCGCGCGTGCACGCCCGCCACGACACCCATCGCGACGACGTGGCGTGGGAGAGCGACCGCATCGCCTTCCGCATCTACGGGCAGGGGCTGTGGCAGGCGAAGGAGTTCGAGCCGCTGGTGAGCAGCGGGATCGACATCTGGCCGAAGCGCGTGCGCGACCTGATCGTGGACCGCTGGTACGCCAAGGGCCACGACGCGTACCACCGCGACACCGGCGAGGGCGCCGACTTCTACTCCGTCGGCACCACGCTGGGGGCAGGCGGGAGCGCGGTGTGGCGCAACGGCACCCTGCACCGCGCCAGGAACTTCAAGACGCACCGCATCATCGCCGACGGTCCCATCCGCGCCGTCTTCGAGCTGGGCTACGAGCCGTGGGACGCGGGCGGCATGCAGGTGTCCGAGACGAAGCGCATCAGCATCGACGCGGGCCACAACTTCTTCCGCCAGGAGATCACCTACCGCACGCAGGGCGGCGCGGAGATCCCGTACGCGGTGGGCACGGTGAAGCGCGAGGGCATCGTGGGCGCCTCCAGCCGCTCCGGCGCGTGGGCGTGGGTCACGACCTGGGGCCCGGTCGAGAGGAAGAACGGCGGCCACGGCAGCCTGGGCACCGCCATCCTGATGGAGAAGACGCGGATGGAGCCGCGCGAGACGGACGACCACTACCTCGCGATCTCCACCGCCCGACCCGGCGTCCCCACGGTGCAGTACGTGGGCGCGGGATGGACTGCCAGCGGCGACTTCCGCGCGGTGGAGGACTGGTGGCGCGCGACGGACGCCTTCGCCGCCCGCCTGGCGAACCCCATCCGCGTGACGCTGCGCCGCAACGGGGCCGACCTCCCGGTCTCCGCCCAGTGACCGATCCGCGGGGGATGACGCGGCGGGAAGCGCTGGGCGCCCTGGGCGCGCTGGCGCTTCCCATCCACCCGCTTCCCCGCCCCGCGCCTTCATCCGACTTCGCCGAGGCCGCAGGCCCGGACCTCGGCAACCTCTACGGCACCGTCGAGTGGCTTGCGCGGGAGAGCGCGCCCACGCTCTCCTTCCTCGACCCGCGCTGGCGCACGCTGGCCGCGTGGAAGGCCGCCGCGCGTCCCGCCCTGCACCGCCACCTTGGGTTCGACCCCACGCCCCTCCCCGTCCGCGGCGAGACGACGGCGCGCGACCCGCGGGACGGCTTCACGGTGGAGACGGTCTCGATCCACGCATCGCCCGCGTACACGATCCCGGCGCGGGTGCTGGTGCCGCACGGCCGGCGCGGTCGGCTGCCGGCGGTGATCGCGCTCCACTGCCACGGCGGCCAGTACGCCTGGGGAGCCCGCAAGCTCGTCACCAGCCCCGACGATCCGCCCGCGCTCGCCGAATACCGCGAGCGCCTCTACGGCCGCGCGTACGCCGAAGTCCTGGCGCGGCGCGGCTTCGTGGTGATCGCAATCGACGCCTTCTACTTCGGCGAGCGCCGCCTGCGCCCTGAGACGCTGGCCCCCGCGACCATCCCCCCCGAGGCGCGCGACGCATTCCGCTCCCTCGCCACGCACGCGCCGGGGACGGCGGAGCGCGTCGCGGCCGAGAACCGCGTGGCGTCGGCGTACGAGGCGGTGGTGGCGAAGACGCTGCTCGCGTCGGGCGCCTCGTGGCCGGGCCTGCTGGCGTGGGACGACCGGCGCACCATCGACTACCTCGCCACGCGGAGTGACGTGGACCCGGCGCGGATCGGGTGCATCGGCTTCTCGGGCGGCGCGTTGCGTGCATCGCTGCTGGCCGCGGCGGACCCGCGCATCCGCGCCGCGTGCGTCACCGCCTGGATGGTGGAGATTGGCTCGCTCCTCCCGTCCCACGCGCGCCGCCACACCTGGATGGCGTACACCCCGGGCCTGCGCCGCTCGCTCGACCTGCCGGACGCGGCATCGCTGATCGCCCCCGGCGCGCTCCTGGTGCAGCAGTGCGCCCGCGACACCCTCTTCCCCATGCAGGGAATGCGCGCCGCGACCGGCAAGCTGGCCAGCATCTTCGCAAAGGCGGATATCCCGGAGCGCTTCCGCGGCACGTTCTACGACGAGCCGCACTCCTTTCGCCCCACCATGCAGGACGAGGCGATTGCGTGGCTGGAGCGCTGGCTGTGAGAAAAGCAATCTCACACAGAGACGCAGAGGAAAACGGAAAGAGCACAGACGGCTTCTGCGAATTCCTTCCCTCCTTGTAGTTTCCTCTGTGTCTCTGTGTGACGAACCTTCACCGCATCCGCGAATGTCCGAAGACCTCCTCTGGAACGCCGAATCACAGGCCGAGCGCCTCGCGGAGCTCACGGCCGAAGACGCGCGGCACAAGGAAGCCCCGCTGCGCCGCGACGTGCGCTCGCTGGGCCGGCTGCTGGGCCAGGTGATCCGCGAGCAGGAAGGCGACGCGCTCTTCCAGGCCGTCGAGCAGCTCCGCCACCTGGCCATGGGGCACCGCGAGCTGGAGGACGAGGGCACCGGCGGCGTCACGGACGACGACCGGATGCGCGACGCCGAGCGCATCGTAAGCGGGCTGGAGCTGGGGGAGGCGTACCGGCTCACGAAGGCGTTTTCGATCTACTTCGACCTCACCAACCTCGCGGAGACCCAGCACCGCAAGCGCCGCCGGCGGGGGGCGCAGCTCCAGCCGGGCGCGCCGTCGCAGGCGGGCACCATCCGCGGCACCCTCCAGCGCCTGCGCGACGCGGGCGTGGGCAAGGAGGCGGCGCTGGAGTTCCTGGCGCGCATCCTGATCGTCCCCGTCTTCACGGCGCACCCCACCGAGGTGTCGCGCCGCACGGTGCTCTTCAAGCGCGGCCGCATCGCCGAATCGCTGGAGCGGCTCGACCGCCTGCCGCTCACCGGCGCCGAAGCCGCGCTGCAGGAAGCCGCCATCGCCGCCGAGATCACCGCGCTCTGGCAGACGGACGAGGTGCGCCGCCGCCAGCCCGCCGTGGCCGACGAGGTCCGCATGGGGCTCGACTACTACCCGCGCGTCCTCATCCCCACCCTGCCGGGGCTCTACTTCGAGATCGCCGACGCCTTCGAAGCCACGTACGGCGACCCCGTCCCGCCGCGCACGCTGCCGCAGGTGGTGCGCTTCGGCTCGTGGATCGGCGGCGACCGCGACGGGAATCCCTTCGTCACGCCGCAGGTCACGCGCGAGGCGCTGCAGCTGGCCCGCGAGACGATCCTGGACTACTACGTCGCCGCGCTGGAGGAGCTGACCGAGCGGCTGAGCGCCTCCACACGGCAGGTGGAGGTCAGCCCCGAGCTGCGCGCGGCGCTGGATCACTACGCGGAGACGATCCCCTCGCTCGACCCGCACCCGGAGACGCGCTCCACCACCGAGGTGTACCGCCGCTTCCTGGGCTACGTGGGAGGCCGGCTGAACGCCGCGCGCAACGACCCCGCGAACCCCGCCGCCTACCCGGACGCGGCCGCCTTCCTCCGCGACCTGTGGCTGGTGCGCGAGAGCCTGGTCGCCAACCGCGGCGAGCGGCTGTCGCGCCTCCTCATCGGCCCCATCCTGCGCCAGGTGGAGACGTTCGGCTTCCACCTGCACGTGCTCGACATACGCCAGCACGCGCGCATCCACGAGCGCGCCCGCGCCGAGCTGCTGGGCCGCGGCGCCGAAGCGCTCCCCGAGGCGCCGTCCGAGGACGCGATCAAGCTGCTGGACACCATGCGCGCCATCGCCGACCTCAAGCACGCCTACCCGCCCGAGGCGATCCAGCAGTACGTCATCAGCGGCGCCACATCGGTCGAGGACGTGCTGACCGTCGTGCGCCTGGCCGAGCTGGCGGGCGTCTCCGTCCAGGCGTCCGAGGGCGATCCGGGGCTGATGCCGGTCCCCCTCTTCGAATCCATCGAAGACCTGCGCAACTGCCCCGCGATCTGCCGCGAGCTGTGGACGCGCCCGGACTACGCGCGCCTCCTCGACTCGTGGGAGCGGCGGCAGGAGGTGATGCTGGGCTACTCCGATTCCAACAAGGACGGGGGGATGCTCACCAGCACCTGGGAGATCTACAAGGCGCACCGGACCCTGCACGAGGTGGCGCGCGAGTGCGGCGTACGCCTGCGCCTCTTTCACGGGCGCGGCGGCACGGTGGGGCGCGGCGGCGGGCCCACGCACCGGGCCATCAGCGCGCAGCCGCCGGGCGCCTTCGAGGGGGAGCTGAGGATCACCGAGCAGGGCGAGGTGCTCAACTGGAAGTACGCGGACACGGTGCTGGCCGAGCGCAGCCTGGAGCTGATGATCGCCGCCTCGCTCGACGTGCTGGCCCGCGGCGCCGGCCCCGCGCCGCGCGACGACCGCTGGGAGGAGGCGATGGAGACGATGTCGGCCGACGCCTACGGATTCTACCGCGAGCACGTCTACGACAACCCGGACATCCTCCCCTACTTCCAGCAGGCGACCCCGGTGGCCGAGCTGGAGCACGCGCGCATCGGCTCGCGTCCGGCGAAAAGGGGCGAGAGCCGGGGCCTGGACGACCTGCGCGCCATCCCCTGGGTGTTCGGCTGGATGCAGAGCCGCCACGTGCTCCCCGCCTGGTTCGGCGTGGGCCACGCCCTCGAGCGCTTCGCCGCCCGCGACGGCGGCGAAGCGCTGCTGCGCGAGATGATGGCCGCCTTCCCCCTCTTCCACGACCTGGTGCGCAACGTGGAGATGGGGATGGCGAAGGCGGACCTCTCCATCGCCCACCGCTACTCCGAGCTGGTGCCGGACGCCGCGCTGCGGAACCGCGTCTTCACCCTCGTCGCCGGCGAGTTCGAGCGCACCCGCCGCATGATCCTGCGCGTCACCGGCCAGACGCGGCTCCTGGAGGAGAACCCGGTGCTCGCGCGCTCCATCCGCCTGCGCAACCCGTACGTCGACCCCATGTCGCTCATCCAGGTCGGTCTCCTGCGCCGCAAGCGCGCCGGCGAGGCGAGCGACGAGCTGAACTACGCCCTCGCGGGCACCATCAACGGAATTTCGGCGGGGCTGCGGAACACGGGGTGAGGGGCGGGCCCCCACCCCCGCTCGTCAACTCGCGGCCCCTCCCCCAAAAACTACCTGGGGGAGGGGCGTACGCGTGGATCTCCGCGGGTACCCGGGATCTCCGTAGGGGCGCGATTCATCGCGCCCGTGTCACGCGCTGCACCGCACCCATGCGGCACCCGAGACCGCTTCAGCGGTCTTCCCGTCGTTCCAGCCGGGGGCTTCAGCCCCCGGCAATGCGTCGCCGGTGCCCGCGTCCCGCACCAATCCCGCCCCCCCCTCAGAACAGCGTCACCCCCACCAGCACCTGGTTCCGCTCCAGATCCGGACTCTGGTCATCCGACGCGGAGTCGCTCATGCGGCGGTACTGCGCGTCGATGCCGAACATCCGGGTGATCTGCCAGCGCAGGCCGAGCTGGAACCCGAGCTGCGTGCGGCTGTCCTCGATCTCCGGCGTGGAGTCACCGACGTCGTCGTAGCTCATGCGCCCGAGCCCCGCGTGCACCCCGGCGTACGGCGTGATGGGGACGACCGGCAGATTGAAGAAGTAGTTCGCCTCGGCCAGCACGCCGAAGCTCTGCGTCTCCAGCTCCGCCTCACGCGCGCGTCCGTTGGCGTACGCGCTTACGCCGAGGCCGATGTTCATCGGCAGCACCAGCTCCGCGCCGAGCGAGAAGCCGTCCTCGGAGGGGATCTCCTGGTCGCGGTCGGCTCCCTTGGCGGTGCTCTCGTTGAAGAGGAAGTGCCCTTTCAGCGCGAAGCCGGCCTGGGCGTTCACGGGTGCGGCGGCGGCGGTCAGCGCCACCGCTGCAAAGAGCGGGATCAGTCTGCGCATGGTTTTCTGTGGTCGATGGTTAGTCGGTGGGGACGACGCCCCACCTCTGGTGACAATCGTCATGTACAGCCCCCTGCCCACCCCGCAAGCACGGCGCCATCGTGCACCCGGACCTATGAGTGCCAGGGGACGTGCGATCCGGTAGCGCCATCAACGAGCTTGTTCGCAGTGTAGGAAAAAGTATATAGTTCGAGCCATGGCACTCGAGATCCAGAACACTGCGGAGCGTCGCGACATCTCCGCCGAGTGGAAGCGCGTCGGCGCAGGGTTCTCGGTTGCTCCGGCAGCGTACCCGGTCGACATCGAGGCGCTGGTCGGGCGCACGGCGAGGCAGGCGCCCGCCGATCACCGGCTCTTCTTCGTCGCTGCGAGCTGGATCGGTGTGCACCACATGCTGGTGGACATGCGGCGCCTTGGGCGGATACTGGAGAAGCTCGAAGAGCTCGGTTCGGCAGTCGCGGGAGCGATGCTCGCGGTGGCGAACGAGGTCGCCGCATCGGACCGCCTGCTGGCGGCGCAGCGGTACTGCAGGCCGCTCCATGAGCCACGGGTGCTCTTCGAGAGGATCGCGGCGGACCCTGTGCTCGCCGCCTTCGCGCGCGACCAGTCGCTCCCGCTCTTCTCGCGCTGGGGGCTCTGGCACGATGAGATCTCCCTCAAGACCGCGGCCATCCGCCCCGTCCGCTGGATACTGAAGCACTGCCCGGAGCTGCGGGTTCGCGCACTGATCGGCGCAAGCCTGGAGGGGCAGATCGTGGAAGCGCTGCGCGAAAAGCCCCGCAGCATCGCGGAGCTCGCGCGCGTCACGGGGGCGACGTACGCCGCGACGCACGAAGCCGTCACGCGCCTGTACGCGCGGGGACTGGCGGAATCCCTGCGCTCGGGAGCGAAGAGCGCCGTCGTCCTGCCGCGGCGGATCGCGGTGTGGCTCGATGCGTACCCACCGGCGGCGAGCGAACGGAGCCGCATCGCCGAAGGCGCCCGAGACGGCCCTACTTCTCCGCCGGAAGCCGCAGCGTAAAGGTGCTCCCCTCCCCGGGCGAGCTGCTCACGTCCAGCTCGCCGCCCATGGCGCGGGCGAGATCGCGGCTGATGGCGAGCCCCAGGCCCACGCCCTCGCGCGGGTTGCTGAGGCGGCGGTCCACCTGGATGAAGGGGTCGAAGATGTTCTGCTGCTGCTCCGGCGCGATCCCCGGCCCGTTGTCGCGCACGCGGATCGCCACGCGCCCGCCATCCGCCTCGCAGCCGAGCCTGATCCACCCGCCGGTTGGAGTGAACTTGACGGCGTTCGCCACCAGGTTGAGCACGATCTGCCGCGCGCGCTCCCGGTCCGCCAGCACGCGGAGCGATGCGTCGCACTCCTCGATGGAAAGCTCGATCTTCTTCGCCTCGGCCAGCGGCGCCACGAGCGGCTCGACGCTGGTGAGGATCTCGCGCGCGGCGAGCGGCTGCACGTCCAACTCGATCTGCCCCGCCTCCACCTTGGCGAAGGCGAGCACGTCGTTGATCAGGGTGAGGAGATGCTGCTGGCTCGCCTTGACCCGCGCGAGCGCCGCGTGCTGCGCCGGCGTCACCGAGCCGTGGATCCCCATGTCCACCAGGTCCACGTAGCCGCCGATGGCGTTGAGCGGGGTGCGCAGCTCGTGGCTCATCGACGCCAGGAAGTCCGCCTTGGCGCGGTTCGCCGTCTCCGCCTCCGCGCGCGCGGCCTCCGACTCGGCGCGAGCCCGCTCGCTCTCCCGCAGCAGCCGCTCCACCTCGCGCCGGGCAAGGACCTGCTCGGTGACGTCCGTGCCGTGCGCGATGATGCCGGAGCGGGTGCCGTCTGCCTCCAGCAGCGGCAGATACGAGAAGTCCAGGTACCGCTGCTCGGGCGCGCCGCCGGGCGAGCGGGCCAGCTGGATGGGGATCTCGCGCCCGATGTGAGGCTCGCCGCTTTCCAGCACGTGATCGAGGAGCGCCACGAACCCCTGCTCCACGACCTCCGGGAGCGCCTCGCGCACGGGCCTGCCCAGCAGCTCCCGGTGCCCCACCACGCCGTAGTACGCGTCGTTCGCCAGCTCGAAGACGTGATCGGGCCCGCGCAATACGGCCAGGAAGGCGGGGGCGCGCTGGAAGACGTACTCCAGCCGCGCGCGCTCTACCCGCAGCTCTTCAAAGAGGCGGTCGCGCTCGTCCTGCAGGGCGCGGGCGCGCACCTGGCGCGTCGTCTCGTAGCAATTGATCAGCGCCGCGCCGATCTTCCCCGACTCCACCACGATGGGGCTGTACGAGAAGGTGAAGTACGCGTCTTCCACGACACCGTGGCGCTCCACGCGCAGGCGCAGGTCCTCGAAGTACACCGTCTCGCCCTGGAAGACGCGCTCGAAGAGGGGCGCGATCTCCCCGCTGATCTCGGCCCAGCTCCACAGCACCGAGCGCCCCAGCCCCGCCGGGTGCTTGTCCCCCATGATGACGCGGTAGCTGTCGTTGTAGATCTGGAGCAGATCCGGGCCCCAGCAGAGGTTCATCGCGATCCCCTGCCGCAGCACCAGCCCCGCCGCCGTCTTCAGGCTCTCCGGCCACTCCTCCACGGGCCCCAGCGGCGACGCCGCCCAGTCCTTGCCGCGACACAAGGGCCCCATCTCGCCCGCCGCGGGAAAGAGCGTCTCGTGAATGTGCTGGCGTGGCGTGGCCGGGCTGGGAGAGTGCATGTGCCTGTCGTGAATGGTCTTGCTCGCGAAATTTCGCGCGTGCACCACGCACAAAGCTCGCCTGCGATCTCGTGCGCGGGCGACGAAGACGCGAGCGGCCCGAGCAAGCTGCCCCGGCCGCTCGGCTTCGCCGTGCCCCGCCGGCTGTGCAGAACACCCCCGGCACTCGCGCGAGTGCCGGGGGTGTTCTGTGCTTGCATCCGGTGTCGTCTGGCCGGCACCCGCCCTCAGCGGCCTGACACCACTATGTTCGGCTGCACGTTCCAGCGGACCCTGTTCACGCCCATGGTGAACGGCGGCGAGGTCACCGTCGTCCCGTTCCCCACCGGGCGCGCCTGAAGGCGGAACTGGTCCGCCCCCGTGGGCCCCACGAAGCGCAGCGTCGTCGTCGAGTCCGCCAGCACCCGGCCGAGCATACGCCGCGAGCCACCGAGGTCGAGCAGATACACCGTCCGGTCGTACGAGGGGACGGTGTTGTTCACCACCTCGATCTCCACGCCCGGCGCATCTTCGCCCTCACGCGCGGGGGACGTCGCGCACGCGCCCGCCGCCACCGCGAGGGCGAGCGCTGCGGGGATCCGGCGGAGCGTGGCGAGCGGCTTCATGCGGACCTCCGGGTCGGCGTTGCGGTTCCGTCGCGAGTAGCCAAACATGCTCCGGCGGACGCGAGGGCGCAACGCGGAAGGGCGTTGCGGTTATTCGCCAGCGGTGGTACCGTCGCTATGCGCCCCATTCGCACCCATCTGACCTGCCTCCTTCGCGGGGTGAAGCGGAGTGCATCGGGGAGCGGCTCGGACGCTCGAACGTCCTGCACCTACGGGTTCCAATGCTCAAGCTGATCTGGATGATCCCGGTGCTGGCCGTGGCCGTTGGTTGCTCCGATGGAAAGGTAACCAGGCTCGCCAGCGACAACGGGAAGCTCGCGCTGTCGTATGCCTGCACGGATTCTGTCCCGCGGCCGCTCGACCCCGGTGCCGGAACCCTCGTCCGCGACCTCGTGGTGCGGGAGACGTCGGAGCACATCATCGCCGCTCGAGGGACCACCGCGCGCTCGGCGGAGTCGGATGCCGTTCGGGCGGCGCACGCGCGCGGGGACATGCCGGCGCTTGAGCGCGCGGTCGCAAGCTACGTCTGCGCGCACGGCACACCTCCCACCCGCCCGCCGCGCTTTCCCGAGATGGGGAGCACACCGCCCGATTTCGTTCTCGCGCCCCTCGGTGCGGCGAAGCCGGCCGTCCCGACCCGCCTTTCCGACCTGAAGGGGCGCGCCGTGGTGCTGGTCTTCTGGTCCACGTGGTGCAAGGCGTGCCGCGACGAGTACAGGGTGCTGCAGGAGCTCGCCGCACGCCCGGCGACCGAGCGAGTGTCGACCTACGCGATCCTCAACGGTGACTCGGAGGCGACTCTGCGTGCGTGGCAGGAGGAACATGGCTCGGGCGTCCCCTTCATCGCAGATCCGGACGAGCACATTGCGCGGCTCTTTCGCGTGCGTGCCGTCCCTTACACGCTCGTCGTGCGGCCGGACGGGAGCGTGCAGGCCGCGGGACACGTGAGCGCCGGAAAGCTCAAGAGCGTCGTCGCCGAGGCGCTCACCCACGCGCCGGGTGAGCGGCGGATGTCATACCGTCCGTCATAGACGCAGGAGAGAACTGCAACTGCATGGCTCACACAGAGACACAGAGCCACAGAGAGAACCGCAAAAGAGTTTCTCCGTGGCTTTCAGTTCCCTCTGTGGCCTCTGTGTGAGGCTTTTTCCTTCCGTTCTCTCCCTGCGCCTCCGCGCCTCTGCGTGAGGCAAGCCCCGGCGGCGGGATTGCCCAACGGCGTATTTCGTTATATTCCTAGTTGGCAAATCCCCGTCGCTCCCGGCGTACCGTCCGCCCCACGATCCGCTTCAGTGCTCCGACGACTGATCTCCCTCTGGTCCTGGGCGAGCATGCTGCTGGTGGGGCTGGTCTGGGTCCCCACCATGGCGCTGCTGTACGTGGTGACCGTCCCGCGCGATCCGGGGCGGTACGCGGTCGGCTGGTGGTTTAGGCGCGCGGCGGTGACGGTGGTGAAGCTCAACCCGCTCTGGCGCTTCCGCACCGAGGGCGTGCGCATCACCGATCCGCGCCGCCCGTACGTCGCCGTCGCGAACCACGAGAGCATCGCGGACATCTTTTTGATCAGCCTTCTCCCCTGGGAGATGAAGTGGCTGAGCAAGCAGGCGGCCTTCAACATCCCGCTGATGGGGTGGATGATGCGCATGGCCGGCGACGTGGGAGTCGCGCGCGGGAGCACCCGCAGCCGCGGCCGCGCCCTGGAGCAGTGCCGCGACCGGCTGGAGCGGCGCGTATCGATCCTGATCATGCCCGAGGGCACCCGCACGCTCGACGGCCGCCTGGGCCCGTTCCAGGACGGCGCCTTCCGGCTGGCGGTGGAGACGAAGTGCCCGGTGCTCCCCATCGCGGTTGCGGGAGCCAACCACGCGCTCGCCAAGGGAAGCTGGGTGATGAACCCCGCCCGCGCCGTGGCGCGTGTCCTCCCCCCGGTCGAGACGGACGGACTCACGCTGGCCGACGTGCCCGCGCTCCGCGACCGGGTGCGCGCGATGATCGACTCGGCGCGCGACGAGCTGCTCCACGAATTGGGCCCGCAGAACGGCCCTGTTACGTTTCAGGCGGCTTCCGGGGTTGCGGAGCCCGAAACGCTTGGGTAGCGTAGTGGAATGCGGGTGATCTCCCGCGAGCAACAAGGCCAGACGCCGTACAGACCCGCTGCATCGCGACCCGGCGCTTGCCGGCCCATCACGACCCGCTTCCGAACCGATCTCGTCCCGCGCCCAGACAGAGCCGGGCCGCCGACCATCCCGACGACGTCCCGCGAGCCATGCCCGTCCCCCCCGCCAGCCGGCGGGGCAGGAGCCGCTCAGCGGGCCCGCCGACCCCCACGCGGGTGGCGGTATCCACCTGGAGGAGCCCCATGGAGAGTGTGAGCACCGCCGCGGTACAGCCGGACCGCTGGCTCGATGAAGTCGAGGCTCCCGCGCCCCCGCGCGCCGCGGAGCACGACCTCAACAGCTTCTACTACTCGAGCAGCGACGACGTGCTGGCGGTGCTCACGCCGTACAACGCGTGGTACGACGAGGTGCGTCCGACGGGGTACTTCCTCCTCGGCCAGCCGATGGCCGGCGCGCCGCGGCCCCAGGTGGAGGTGCAGGAGCCGATCGGCCACCGCCGCCTGCAGCTGCTGAACCTCTCGTCGTACAACTACCTGGGTCTCTCGTACCGGCAGGAAGTGGTCGACGCGGCCAAGCACGCGCTCGACCGCTACGGCCTGGGCGCCGCGGGCTCGCCCATCCTGAGCGGCACCATGGAGGTGCACGAGGAGCTGCAGAACGAGATCGCGCGCTTCAAGGGCACCGAGGCGGCGGTCATCTACCCGTCGGGGTACTCCACCAACGTCGGGCTCATCTCCGGGCTGATGCGCGCGGGCGACGTCGTCATCATGGATCAGAACGCCCACGCCAGCTGCGTGGACGGCGCCATCCTGAGCAAGGCGGACACCCGCTTCTTTCGGCACAACCAGCCGGAGAACCTGGAGAAGCAGCTCAAAAAGGTCGCGGGCAAGAAGGTGTTGGTGGTGGTGGAGGGCGTCTACTCCATGGACGGCGACGTCTGCCCGCTCCCCGAGATCGTGGAGGTGACGAAGCGGTACGGCGCGCGCATTATGATCGACGAGGCCCATTCCTCCTTCATCTACGGCCCCAACGGCGGGGGGGTGGCGGAAAAGTTCGGGCTCAAGGACGAAATCGACATTCACCTGGGGACGTTCAGCAAGGCGCTGGGCGGGATGGGGGGCTACGTGGCCTGCTCCCTCCAGATGAAGCGCTACCTGGACGCCTTCTCGCGCTCGCGATTCTTTTCGTGCGCGCTGGCGCCGGTGATCACGGCGGGGGTGCTGGAGGCGCTCCGCATCGTGCAGCGCGAGCCGGAGCTGCGGGACCGGCTCTGGGCGAACGTCGCGCACATGCGCGGGCTGCTCGCCGAGCACGGCGTGGACGTGGGCGAGTCCACCTCGCAGATCATCCCGGTGATGGTACGCGACGACCGCCGCGTGATGGGGATCGGGCGGCGCATGCAGGAGGCCGGGCTGTACGTGCAGCCGGTGAAGTACCCGGCCGTCACCAAGAACCGGTCGCGCTTCCGCATCTCCATATCCGCCGCCCACGAATTCGCGCAGCTCGAGCGCGCCAGCGAGATCCTGGTCTCCGTGCTTCGCCAGGAAGGAATCCTCAAATGAGCCAGGATGGCACCACGGTCTACGTCTTCCGCAACGCGGTGGGCGGTTTCTTTGAGTTCCCGGTGGAGCAGGCCCGCGCCATCCTCCCGCGGCACCTGCAGCCGGCCGAGCTGCACCACGGCTCCGGCATCCTGTCCGTCATGGCGTTCGACTTCAGCGAGAGCATGGTGGGCGCCTACCAGGAAGTCATCCTCGGCATCCTGGTGTCGCCGCGCGTGGAGCCGGGGATGGCGATGCCGCACTCCGCCTTCTACCCCTATCTGCTAGCCACCACCACGCGCGAGGCCCGGGAGCACGCCATCGAGCGCTGGCACCTGCCGCACTACATGCGCGACGTCCAGATGTCGATGGAGCCGGACGCCGGCGACGGCCGCATGATGGTCCACGTGTCGGACGAGGGGCGGCCGATCGTGGAGATGGCGATCACCTCGCACGGATGGCGTGACGCCGCGCAGCTCCACCAGTCGTTCATGTTCGACGAAGCGGGCGGATTCCTGGCCGAGATCACCATGCAGGGCGCGCTGAGCGAGAGCGAGGAGGAGGGCGGCTACCTGAAGCTCTTCCCCCACCCGATGACGGAGCCGCTCGCCGACCTGGAGGAGGTGAGCGAACTGCCGATTCGCGAGATGTGGATGCGCGGCGGGGTGCAGACCTTCCAACCGCTGCGGGAGCTCGCCGTGACGGTGCAGCCGTGACTCACCGGGTATGCGTCATCGCGAACCCCGCCGCCGGAAGGGGGCGGGGTTCGCGCTTGCTCCCCCGGGTGAAGGCCGCGTTCGCCGCGCACGGGGTCACCGACGTGCGGGTCAGCACCGGGCCGGGGCAGGAGGGCGAGCTGGCCCGGCGCGCCATCGAGGAAGGCTTCGACACGCTGGTGGCCGTGGGCGGTGATGGCACCTGGAGCAACGTGGCGAACCAGATCCTCAGCTCGGGCGCGGACGTGCGCCTGGCGCTGCTCGCGGGAGGCACCGGGTGCGACTTCGCCAAGACGACCGGCTCCCCCGCGGGCGATCCGGAGGCCACCGCGCGCCTGGCGGCCGAGGGCCCGGACACGCGCGTCGATGTGGGCCGCATCGAGGACCGCCACTTCCTGAACGTCTCCGGCTTCGGCTTCGACATCGCCGTGCTGGAGGACGTGGGGCGCATCCCGCTGCTGCGCGGCAACGCGCTGTACATGTTCTCTGCCGGCCGCCAGCTGTTCGGCTACCGCGGCGTGGACATCGGGCTGACCTCGTCCGCGGGCACCTGGCGGGGACGGCACCTGATGCTGATCGTAGCCAACGCGCGCAACTTCGGCGGCGCCTTCGCCATCGCGCCGGGCGCATCGCTCACCGACGGCATGCTGGACGCGGTCAGCATCCTGGACGCCTCGGCCGCGCGCCGCATCTCCATCTTCACCGCGGCCATCAAGGGAACGCACGTCACCGCGCCCGAGGTCAAGGTGGAGCAGGCACGCGCGTTCACGCTGGACTTCGACTCGCCCCCCGCCTACGAGACGGACGGCGAGTACAACCGTGCGAGCAGCGCGCGGCTGGAGATCACGTCTCTGCCGGCCGCGCTGCGGGTGGTGACGCCGGGGGTGCCGGCGTGAAGGCGGTCACATTCGCGGCGCCCATCCCGCGCTACCTGGTCACCGCGGGCGCGGGACGGCTGAACTCCGGCCTGTACGTGGGGCCGCACTCCTGCACGCGCCTCTCGGAGTCTCCCTCCCCCGCCCTCCCCGGCCCCGACTGGGTGCGCATCCAGACGCGGATGGGCGGCATCTGCGGAAGCGACCTCGGCATCGTGACGCTGACCGCATCGCCCTCCACATCGCCCTTTTCCTCCTTCCCCTTCACCCCCGGCCACGAGAACGTCGGCTCGGTGGCGGAGCTGGGCGCGGCGGTAAAGGGGTGGGGCGTCGGGCAGCGCGTGGTGGTGAATCCCCTGCTCTCCTGCGTCCCGCGCGGCATCGAGCCGGTCTGCGCCGGCTGCGCGGACGGCCACGCGTCGCGCTGCGAGCACTTCACCGATGGCGCACTCGCGCCCGGGATGCTGATCGGCACCACGCGCGGTCTGGGCGGCGGCTGGGGCGAGGAGTTCGTGGCGCACCAGAGCCAGCTCGTTGCGGTGCCGGACTCGCTGGCGGACGAGGAGGCGGTGCTGATCGAGCCGCTGGCCTGCTCCGTCCAGGCGGTGCGCGCCAACCTGCCGCCCGCCGGTGCCCGCGTGCTGGTGATCGGCTCGGGCGCAATCGGCCTCGTCACCGTCGCCGCCCTCCAGGCCCTCTCCCCCGCCGCCGACGTGACGATCGTGGCGCGCTACCCCTTCCAGGCCGAGCAGGCCGAGCGCCTGGGCGCCGCCCGCGCCGTCAGCGGCCGCGGCGACTACTTCGAAGCGCTGGCCGAGATATCGGGAGCCCGCCTTCTCAAGCCGATCATCGGCAAGCGGATCGCGGTGGGCGGGTTCGATCAGGTCTACGTGTGCGTGGGCGGCGTGCGCGGCATGGAGGACGCGCTCCGCTTCACGCGTTCCGGCGGCACCATCGTGCTCCTGGGGAACAGCACGCAGCTCAACGGCATCGACTGGAGCCCCGTCTGGCTCAAGGAGCTGACCATCCGCGGCAGCCTCTGCTACAGCGGCCACTCCCACGGCGGCGCCGGCGCCCACGCCTTCACCGAAGCCGCGGCCCTCGTCGCCGACGGTCGCGCCCCCCTCGCCCCCCTCCTGACCCACACCTTTCGCCTCGACCAGCTCCGCGACGCCCTGCTCACCGCGATGGACAAGAAGGGCAGCGGCAGCATCAAGGTGGCGTTCCGGTACTGATCAGCTGAGCGCGGGCGGAGACCGCTCGAATGGGTCATCGGCGGCAACCCCCTCACCGGAGGGGTTGCCGCCCGTGTGCAAGCAGAGTGGCCGCTGAGCCGTGCGTAGACATTCGCAACGCGGCGCCGGGTACTCGCAATGCGGTGGTTCCAGTTGTCTTGGCCGCTCCATGACGCCGGGCTGATGTCCGGCCGGTAACCGTCCCCCACGTAAGGCACTCCCTCCAGCGCGGCTACGCCCACCTACCAGAGGCAGCCCGACCTATCCCTCGTCACCCACTCGCCGCCTCAGCCTCCGGACGATCTCCGGCAGGTTTACGTTTATCCCTTTCATTTCCAGCGGGGTGATGCTGACGAGTCCACCAAAAAGCGGCTCATCAGCCGGATCCGGCTCGGGTTTCGAATGCCCCAGGGGCAGCATACCAAGATTGTTCACCTCCATGGAGCCCCCGAGCATCTGCCTATATTGGAAATTCGAAATTTGAAGTGCTTCCAGCTGTGCGTCCTTTGCTTGCACCAGTGCGCTAGCGATAGCCAACTGACCCTTCAAGTGGTGCACGTTCGCCTGCAGTTGCAGAGCCGCGATGTTTGGTGTGCTCGCGACTGCGGAATCCAGATTAGGAGCGTCAGGCAGCTGGAGGTACGTGTCCAAAGCCTCCCGGACACGATCCAAAGCTTCTGCGCCATCCCGAGGCCGGACGCTGAACAGTATCTGCCCAGCACGATTACGCACATCCGTGTCCGCGTCGATCCCGAGATCCTTTAGAAACTGTGCGAAGTAGAGCAGATACTGGCCACACGCTGTCTTGACCGGTGCCGGGAAGTCAAACAGCGTTACGATGGTGTCGCGCTCGACGTCTTCTGAAAGGCATGTTTCGGCGTGTTCCACAACCGGCCTTATCAGACCTTCCCAGAATTCGATTTCCTCCCCGATCGGAGTCTGCGGGTTTCGAATCAGACATGTCACACCAAACCCCTCCCCCATGATCACGTTCCCTGTGCTGAACGAGAGTCCTCTTATTGGCTCCGCCTGAAGGCTGTCCCGGACTGCTTCACGGAGACTGCCAATGCTGTACGGGCCAGCCCACTTTCTGATGTCGATGCGGTAGCTCAAGTAAAGGCGCCAGCGCTCGCTCGGAGCTTCCCACTCGATCCGGGACAGTCGTCCCAAGTTGATCCATGCAAGATCCTCGAAGATGCGTATGTTGCTGAATCCTACGAGGTCAGCTAAGGAGCAGCGCTTCACAGCTTCAGCATCCGGCTTAGTTCGAACCAACAGCATATACGCCGGCTGCGCGCGCGAGGTCGCTGTCAAATCGGCGTTCTCCAGTGATGCACCGTCGATCAGCAACACGTTCCGGGCAGCTTGCCCCGGCACTTCTTCGCGGCGAATCTCAATCGTGGGCATAGCCTGGTGAATGCTGGAGAAGAGGAGCTCTGCGCGAGGGCCACCGTGTAACTGAATTTTGCCGGCAACGGATGAGTTAGCCACCGGGGAAACAGAGTATGAGTCAGTTGCCGAGCCACATTCCACGAATGCTATCGCCGCCCAGCGTAGATGGACAGAGAGCAACGCACATACGCGACAGAGTAACCATCGCCGTTTCTATTGTGGCCCTGGCGATGGCCCCGTGCAGGTCTGCCTGTACTTCTGCCCCCCTCACCGCACTGCTGACCCACACCTTCCGCTCTACCAGCTCCGCGACGCCCTCCTCACCGCAATGGACAAGAAGGGGAGCGGCAGCATCAAGGTGGCGTTCCGGTACTGATCGGCTGAGGGCCGAGACCACCCGTAGAACATCGGCGGCAACCCTCGACCGAAGGGTTGCCGCCACCTGGTGCGCCTGCAGGCAATACTCCTTCCGCTCACATTGAGACGGATGCGTGGGCTGGCGCTGGGAACCGGACAGAACGTACACTCCGAAGCGTGCGAGTGTTGGCCGAAAGCGGACCTACATGAGCCTGTCAGCTAGGTGAATGCGAGCAGCAAGCAATCCTTTGAGCACCCGGCGGAGCGCGCACTATACTCGCCCGGTACAACGGGCCAAATAGATGGACCCCATTCCTCCTGCGCCTCTTCTTATGCCGCCCCCCAAGCGACCGCCTCCGAAGAACAGCCCGACCTTCCCCCCGGCCCCAAGTTGGCCGCGTGACGAAACCGCCCTCCTGGCGGAGACGGACGCACCGTTGGCACTCCTGCTGTGGCAGCGCGTGCGGGACGTGCGCCTCTGGGCGCTCGCGGGGGAAGGGAGCCGCGCCGGACTCTTCACCGGGCAGGAGCCGGAAGTGCTTGGATGCCTCTCTGAAGCCCTGACGATCCCTATGCGTGCGCTCGGCGCGCTGGTGCAGTACCCGGAACACGTGAGCGGCCCCGGCATGTCGGCCGCGTGCCTTGCGATCAGCGAGTGGGCTGAAGGCGAGCTCATGCCGGAAACGGCGCTGCACTTCGCGGAAGCCGCCGCGCTGGCCGACCCCACAAGCGCCCGCGCCGCCGCTCTGGCGGGGACCGCGTGCACGGCACAAGCTGCTGACCAGCGCGCCGAACTGTGGCTGACCAGGGCCGTCCGGACGGCGCGGCGCACGCAGGATTGGGAGTGGCACGCACGAGCGTATCTGCGGCTCGGCTTGCTCTTCTACGAGCTTGGCGACGTGGCGCGCGCCCGGCGGGCACACAACCGCGCACGATGGTCCGCGTTCCGCTCCGGGCACTACACCTTCGCCGCGACGGCGCACCACAACCTCCTGCTGGTCGAGTGCTCGGCCGGGACCTTTGCGGCGGGCGACCGGCACGCCCGGCTCGCCCTGGACCTGTACTCGGCTCGCCACCCCCGGCTGCCGCACCTGGCGCACGACGTGGGATGCCTGATGGCGCTCCACGGTGCTCACGCGGATGCGCTCGCCGTGCTGGACGCGGCGCTGCCATTCTTCTCAAGGCCGTGGGAGCGTGTGGCGATGATGGGGACGGTGGCACTCGCGGCTGCCGGTGCGGGTCAGCGGCAGCGGCACGCGGAGGCCGTCGCGGATCTGTTGCTGCTTGGCTCCTTGGCTGAGACGCATGCGGCCGGAGCCCTGTCGCTGGCGGCGGAAGGCGCGGCCCTGCTGGGTGACGCTGAGCGCGCGCACGGTCTGGCCGCGCGCGCGCTGGAGCTGGCAGAGCGCCGCCGGGAGCGGGAACCGCTACGGCGGGCTCGACGGGTGCTGGACGGAGTGGGCGGGGACCAGCGAGAGGCACCGCCCCCCGCTGATCGTGCCGCCGCACTCCGGTCCCTCTTCCTGACTCGCCTGCGCGACCTGCGCGCCAGCCCTGAGGCGGGTACGCGGGTCGACGTTCGTCAGTTCACCATGTCCGGCCGTACGTAGGACTCAGCCCCCGCCGCCCATCCCGATGCCGCGTCCGACCGCCGTTGTGGTGTCGGGCGTGTTTTCCGTCGTTCCGGCCGTGCCTGCCTCATCCGTCGTGTCCGGCGGCGTCACGATCCCACCGCCACCCATCCCGAGACCGTCAAAACCCGGCCGCGACGGAGCCGCGCCGCTGATGGAGCCCACATCCGCGCACGCTGCCAGCGCGGAGCACGTCAGAAGCACGGCCAGGGCAATCCGGGGAGCTTTCATCTTTCGCCATCCTGTTGTGTAGTGGGGGAACTGCGAAGGGTCCCCAATTATGATGCGCGGCGTACCGTTTGCGCCAGTTACGTGGGCTTGTCTCTCAAGCGCCCGATCCGACTCAGTGTAAACCAGCGCCCGGCCGGCACGTGCGTGCTACCGGCCACGGCGTGCGCGTTCAGCCAGACCGCTCGTCTGGATCGAGGATGCCCCCACCACGTAGCGTCTGCAAAGGCGAAATCGCCCATGTCAGGCCACCTGGGGGGAGAATACGATGCCCGAATCGCAGCCAACCCGCTGGCGTTGGACGCGCGACGAACGGGACGCGCTCCGCTTCCTGCGCCTGCTGGCGATTCGCCGCGCGGGATACGAACTGCAGGGGGTGCGCGGCTGGGCTCACATCAACGACGTGCGCGACCACCTGGCCGGGTATTTTCCGGAAGTTCTCCCCCGGCTCCACAAGCGGGGCCTCGTGACCCATGCGGACGTGCGCGCCCCCGGCCAGAAGCGGCCGGTGTGGGTGTATCGGATCACTGAGCGGGGCTTGGCCACGATCAACGAACCCGACCCAAAGGAGCACAAGGCCGTCCCCCGGCCGCGCATGGATGACACCGGCAAGGCGGTGTATGCTCCGAGCCGCCAGCGCGGCGCGCTCGGGCTGCTGCGCGAAGCCTACGACGACCCGGCCGTGCCGGAGCGGTTCGGCGGGCGCGGCTGGGTGAGCGGACGCGAGCTTGGCGCACGCGTAGACCTGCACAACTTCACACAACGGCGCGAGCGTCAACCGCACATCGCGGTCGACGGCACGGACCTTCACTGGCTCACCCTGTGGGGCTTCGCGGAGCGCCGGAACGACCCGGACCGGGCAGGGGTGGTCTACTGGCGCGCCACCGAGGCTGGCAGGGCGGTGCGCCTGCTGGACTGGAAGACGTTGTCGGCGTGGGAGTGATGCCGCGCGCCTGACAGCGGTCCTGCACGGGGCTGCGCGCGGAGCTGGTCGGGGCCGAGGACGGTGAGCCGGCGCCCCCCGCAGGCTCTGGCGATAAAAGACGAATCGACCGGCCCGGGCACCGACCAGGCGGGCGGCACGAGTGTGGCACCAGCGCCACTACCTGTGGCTTAAACCGGGTCGTCCATGTCCCAGGATTCGTTCGCCTCGTACGATCCTCTGCTTGAACTCCGTTGCGCGGCACAGAAATGTGGGTTTCCGCCGCGCGGACCAACACATGCGTGCTCCTGACCAGTAGCTGCACGCCAGCGCCCTCCCCCACCTCCCCCGCCCCCCGATGAAGCCTGCCTACCTGCTCGTATTCGCGATCGCCGCCACGGCCTCGCCGCTGTACTCGCAGAGATCCGGGGGAGGCGGAAGCACGCCGGCCGCGCGGGTACCGGTGGCACCGCGCGAGGACTCGTCCAGTACGTACTTCGGCACGCGGGTGGCTGACCCGTACCGCTGGCTGGAGCGATACGAGGACGCAGCCGTACGCGGGTGGTACGAGCAGGAGGATGCGGTCACACGCGCCGCGCTCGAGCGCCTGCCCGCCTACCGCCACATCGTTGCACGGCTGGCACAGGCCCGAAACGCGCGGCCCTACCGCACGACGCAGATCGCGGAGCAGCCCGGGCGCGCCTTCTACCTGAAGGCACTCGCCGGCGAGCAGGCACCCTCGCTGTACGTGCGGGATACCTACTCGGGCGAGCGGCGGCTGATCGGGCCCGTGGAGCTCGCACGCGTCACGGGTGCCCGTACGGCGGTCGTCTCCTTCTATGGTCCGTCGCCGAGTGGCGCGCACGTCGCGGTGTCGTATACCGAGAACAACAACGAGCGTCCCGCCACCGTCATCGTAGAGACCTCCACCGGCCGCGTGCTCACCGCCGAGCTGCCGCGCTCCGCGTCCGGCGTCTCCTGGCTTCCGGGCGGCGCATCCTTCCTCTACTCCATGACGCGCGACGCGCCGGCCAGCGCCACGGCGGCACGGGTCTGGGGGGCCATGCCCACCCTTCGGCACGTCGTGGGCACCCCGGTGGCAAGCGACGTCGTGGTGTTCGAGCCCCACCGGCTGACGGGTGATTCGTCCGCCATCGGAGGCCCGGAGGCCGACGCCGAGGCGGGGATCGCGCTCGCTACGATTTATCGGGAGAACACCGTCCGCACGGGGGAAGCGTTCATCGCTCCCCTGGGGGCGGTGGCTCGGGGGGCGACGCCACCCCCCGCGACGTGGCGCCGCGTGACCTCGTTGACCGACAGCATCCAGCGGCTCCGCGTGCGCGGGCCCTGGCTGTACGCCGCCTCCTTCCGCGGCGCGCCGGCGGGACGCCTGGTGCGGCTGCCGATCCCCGCGGGGTTCGTTGAAGGTGAGGGACCGGCGCTCGACTGGTCGCGCGCGGAGGTCCTCCTCGAGCGGCCGGGGCTGGGGTTCTTCAACACGTTCGACCGGCTCGCCCTTGCGCGCGACGCAGTCTACTGGCTGGGCACCGATCAGGGCCGCCAGCGGATGTACCGCTGGCCATACGACGCGGGGGAGGTGGAGGAGATCCCCTTCCCTTTCGATGGGAGCGCAGGACAGCTGGAGGCGCTGGACCAGCAGCCGGGCGTGCGCTTCGTCTTCGGCGGATGGACGCAGGCGGACCGGCGCTTCCGCTATGATCCGGGAGCACGGCGCATCGTGGAGCTGCCCACGCCGCTGAACGCCCCTGACCCGTTCGGCCGGCTCGAAGGGATGTCGGCGGAAACCGTCTTCGCCCCCTCGCACGACGGAACGCGGGTGCCGCTCACCATATTGAGGGGGTTCCGCGCGGCCGGCCCCCAACCCACCGTGCTGTACGGCTACGGCGCCTACGGCGCAACGGACGACGCCTTCTTCCGGCCGCAGATTCGCCCATGGCTGGAGGCGGGCGGCACCTATGCCATCTGCCACGTGCGGGGAGGCGGCTACAACGGCGAGACGTGGCACCGCGCGGGAATGCAGGAAACGAAGCGAAACAGCTGGATGGACGGGATCGCCTGCGCCGAGTACCTGCTGAAGCAGGGGCTGACCACATCGGCGATGCTCGGGATCAACGGCGGCAGCGCGGGCGGAATCTTTGCCGGCCGGGCCATCACCGAGCGCCCGGAGCTCTTTGGCGCCGCGGCGATCGAGGTGGGCGTCGCGGACATGCCCCGGCTCATGGGGAGCGGCGCCGGGCCGCAGAACGTGCACGAGTTCGGATCGGCGGAGACCGAGGCCGGGTTCCGCGCGCTGCTCGCGATGAGCCCGTATCATCACGTGCAGCGGGGGACGGCATACCCGCCGACGCTCCTTTACGCCGCCTTCAACGACACGCGCGTCACCCCGTGGCACCCCGCCAAGCTCGCCGCGGCTCTGCGCGACGCCGGCGGCGCCGCGGCGCTGCCCGGCGGCGAGCGGCGGGTGCTTCTGCGAGTGGACTTCGAGGCCGGCCACATGGGCGACTCGCAGCCGGCGGACGTCAGCGATCGCCGTGCCGCGGCCGTGTTCGCCTTCTTTGCGGATCGGCTTGGACTGCGGATCCCCGCCGCCCCGAGCAGCCGGTGAACGGAGCTTCTCACACAGAGACACTGAGGGACAGACGAGGGCACAGGGAACCCCTTGTTGTTCTTTCAGTTCCCTCTGTGCCTCTGTGTGAGCCCATCTGTTCTCATCTTTTTTTTCCTGCGCCTCTGCGCCTCTGCGTGAGACCCAAAGGGAATCCATGATCCAGCGCTCCGTGGCCGCACTCGTCTACGCCATACTCGCCACCGTGCCAGCGGCCGGCCAGCCTCTCGCGGAGGCCGAAACGCCATCCGCATGGAAGCGGGGCGAGCGCATTGCGCCGAACGACAATCGCAGGCCGGCCGGGCACCTCGCCGATCGCGTGCTCACTCTCAGGCTGGAGGTGCGCGAAGGCCTGCTCTACCCGGAGGAGGACGACGGGCCGAGCGTGCCGGCCCTCGCCTTCGCGGAAGTGGGCAAAGTCCTCCAGGTGCCGGGGCCGCTGATCCGAGTCCGGCAGGGGGCCGAGGTTCGGGTGAGCATCCGCAACCCTACGGACTCGGCCATCACCGTGTTCGGGCTCCAGGCGGATACCGGCGGCGCCATTCCCCTCCACATCCCCACCGGCGCCACCCGCGACGTCCGCTTCCGCGCGGACAGGGCGGGGACCTACTACTACTGGGGAACCGTCGGTGGCCGGGGCATGGAGGATCGCGAATGGCGGGAAAGCCAGCTCTCCGGAGCGCTCGTGGTGGACCCCGCCGGTGGCGCGGCCGACGACCGGGTGTTCGTGATCGGCAACTGGTTTCGGCCCGCCGGCTGGAACCGTGCCCCGGGTGCGGCGCCAGACTCCACCGCGCGAGACGTGGAGACGATGGTGATCAACGGCCGCTCCTGGCCTCACACCGAGCGCCTCGATTTCGATCAGGGTGACGCGGTTCGCTGGAGATGGGTGAACGCGACGGCGAGCTCTCACCCCATGCACCTCCACGGCTTCTATTTCAACGTGGAGAGCCGGGGCAACGCGCACACACAGCGGACGTACCGCGGCGATGCCCGTCCGTTCGTCGTGACCGAGCTCATGCTCCCGGGCGAGACGATGGCGATGTCGTGGGTCCCGGAACGGCCGGGAAACTGGCTCTTCCACTGCCATTTCGCCTTCCACGTGTCTCACCATCTCGCGCTTCCCCGCGGCCAGGAGATCCCGCCGGAAACGGGTGCAGGCGCGCACGCTTCGCACACCGACGCCACCGCGCCTCACCGGATGTCTGGCCTGGTGCTGGGACTCGCGGTCCGTCCGGCACCCGGCGCACGCGCTCCAGCAGCCGCGGCAGCCGCGCCGCGCGAGATCCGGCTGCTGGCGCAGACCGCACCGGCACGCTTCCGCAAGATCGCCGGGATGGGCTACGTCGTGCAGGAAGGCGGAGCGGAACCCGCGCGTGACTCGATCCAGCTCCCCGGGCCGATGCTCGTGCTGCGCCGCGGAGAGCCCGTTCGCATCACTGTGGTCAACCACCTTCGGGAAGCGACCGCCGTCCACTGGCATGGAATCGAGCTGGAGAGCTTCTCGGACGGCGTGCCGGGGTGGAGCGGGGCCCCGGGGCGCATCATGCCCCCCATCGCGCCGGGCGACTCCTTCGCGGCCGAGTTCGTCCCCCCGCGCTCCGGCACTTTCATCTACCACACCCACTCGAACGAGCAGCTTCAACTGGGCTCGGGGCTCTATGGGCCGCTGCTCGTGGTAGACCCGGACCAGCCGTACGATCCGCAGCTCGACCGGGTTTTCGTCGTGGGAGGCTCCGGCCCCAGCGACTCGCTCCCGGAACTCGACTTCCAGTCACCCGGAGTGGTCAACGGCAGCGCGACACCGCCGCCCGTGGAGCTTCGGGCAGGCACCAGGTACCGGCTGCGCTTCATCAACATCAATCCCGATTGGCGCGTGATCTTTTCGCTGATGTCCGATTCGGCGCTCGCCTCCTGGCGGCCCGTGGCCAAGGACGGCGCCGACCTCCCCGCCACGCAGCGCGGCGAGCGGCCGGCCTATCTCCTGACCGGCCCCGGAGAAACCGCCGACTTCGAGTTCACGCCGGCAACACCCGGCGAGCTGCGGCTCGAGGTGAAGACGCAGCTGTCGGGCTGGATCATTCCCATCCGGATCCTGGTCCGGTGAATGGGCGGAGCGAAGCCACGCCCGTCGATGCACCACCCGTTACACAGCTCGGAAGAGGTCCACCACCACGGCGGCACGGCTCCAACGTCGCCGCAACCAGGGAGCACACATGAAGCGTTTTTCGATCGCCGCGGCCGCGGTGCTTTGCCTTCTCCCGGCCCGTGTCCTCACGCAGGGGCACGTCCATCCGCCGGCCGGATCGCCTGAAAAGCTGGGCACCGTTCGCTTCGCCACGTCGTGCAGCCCCGCGGTGGCTCCCCGCTTCGACCGGGCCGTCGCCCTGCTGCACTCCTTTGAGTTCGGCGCATCGATCAGGGCCTTCGACGAAGTGATCGCGTCCGACTCCACGTGCGCCATGGCGCACTGGGGAGTCGCGCTCAGCCGCTGGAGCAACCCGATGGCGGTGGGCGGCCGGTCACCGGCGCAGCTGAGGCTGGGGAAGCAGTCCTCCGACGCCGCGCTGCGGCTCGGCGCCGGCGCGTCCGAGCGCGAGCGCGGCTACATTCGCGCCGTAAGCCAGCTGTACGAGGACGTCGAGCGCCGGGACCAGCGCAGCCGCTTCGTCGCATACGAGCGCGCCATGGGCGAGCTCGCCGCGCGATATCCCACCGACACCGAAGCCACCATCTTCCACGCGATCGCGCTGGCGGCCTCGGCCTCGCCGACCGACAAGACTTACACCAGCCAGAAGAGGGCCGGCAGCATCCTGGAGTCGCTCCTCGCCGCTCAGCCCGATCACCCCGGGCTCGCGCACTACATCATCCACAGCTACGACTACCCGCCGCTGGCCGATCGGGCGCGGGCGGCCGCGCGCCGTTACGCGAGCATCGCACCCGCCGCCGCGCACGCACTGCACATGCCCTCGCACACCTTCACGCGGGTGGGGATGTGGGATGAATCGGTCAGCACGAACCGGCGCTCGATGGAGGTCGCCCTGGCGAGCGGCTCAATCTCGGAGGTGTTGCATGCCGCGGACTACGCCATGTACGCCTATCTGCAGATGGGAAAGGAAGCGGAGGCCAGAGCGATCCTCGATGGATTGCCGGCGCTGGCGGCGCGCTTCGACCCGAACGCGATCACCGGCGCGGCACCCGGCTCGGCGGGGATCTTTGCGCTCGCCGCGATCCCGGCGCGATGGGCGCTCGAGCGGCGCGCGTGGAGGGAGGCCGCCGCGCTCCGGCCGTCCGCGACCGCCTACCCGTACACGGAGGCAATGACGTACTTCGCTCGCTCACTCGGTGCCTCACGCACCGGTGATCTCGCCGCCGCGGCGGTGGCGATCGATTCTCTGGCCGCGATCAGGCAGCGGCTGGGTGCGCGTGGAGAAGAGTTCTGGGCGGAACAGGTGGCGGTTCAGCACCTGGCCGCGCAGGCTTGGCTCGCCTTTGCCCAGCAGCGCGTGCCCACGGCCCTGTCGCGCATGCGCGAGGCCGCGGCGCGTGAGGACGCCACGGAAAAGAACGCGGTCACTCCGGGGCCTCTGGTACCCGCCCGCGAGCTGCTCGGCGACATGCTGCTGGAGTTGAAGCGGCCCGCCGAAGCGCGCGCGGAGTATCGCGCGACTCTGCGAAAAGAGCCCAACCGCCGGCATGCGCTGCGACGCGCCGGCAGGTGACGCAGCCATGCGCGCCGGACCAGATCGTCTGGTCCGGCGCCATTCCGCGGCATTACAGGCACTTACAGAAAAATCGGGTCCGACACCGTGTCGGACCCGATGAGTGGGCGCTGAGGGATTCGAACCCCCGACCCCCTGTGTGTAAGACAGGTGCTCTAACCAGCTGAGCTAAGCGCCCTCTACCAGATGATGCCGAGCGGGATGAGCACGGCGTAGCCCAGCACCAGGAGGAGCGGAGCCACCACCGTGGAGCCACCCGCCAGGAACACGTAGCCCGCGACGATGGCGACCAGCCCGGCGGCGATCAGCGCCAGGTTGGGAACGGAGAAGCGCAGCGAGCTTTCCGTGTCGCTCGGGGCCGCGGCGGGAGGGCGGGCGAGCGGGCGCGTGCTGGGTGCGGGAGTAGGTCTCGGCATGAGGAGAAAGTAACCGGGTGCGCTCCTGAGGGTCAACCCCCACGGGCTTTTCCCGACTCGACGGCGGTCTCACAAAGAGACACAGAGGAAACAGAAGGAGGAGGATCTCGCCTCCGCGCCCTCTCCGTTTCCTCTGTGCCTCCGTGTGATGCGTTCCTCCCGCGCCCCGGCCCGGCGGCGCGGAGAGGAAGCCGCACGGCTACTGCTTGACGATGGTGCCGTTCGGCGTGCAGGGCGCCGCGCCGCCGCCGGCGTTGTTCGACGGCCGGTTGCTGCCGTCCGAAGCGACGATCCCGCCGGCGCAGACGAAGCCGGTGAGGTTTCCGTGCACCCCGTTGTTGGAGATGTTCACCCGCGCGTTCGTCTGCCCGGCCCCGCCGTTGCCGGCCTGCACGGCGATGCCGTTGTAGTTGAGCATGCTCTCGTCGACGTTGATGATGCCGTTGGTCTCGGCGATCACCCCGAAGATCGTGTTGCCGGAGATCGTCGAGCTCTTGACCGACGTGATGCCGTGCACGACGCGGATGCCGTCGTAGTTGTTGATGATCTGCGAGTTGCTGATGTCCACGTGCCCGGATCCGGCCATCGCGTTGACCAGGAGGCCCGTCTGCGAGGCCTGAGCGATGAGAACGTTCTCCAGGATGAGGCGCTTGCCGTTGACGAAGCGGACCCCGACCAGGCCGGTCCCCGCGCCGTTGATCTGCAGGTTGCGGAGCACCACCACGATGTCCGTGCCGTTGACGCTGATGCCGCTGGAGGCTCCCGCGAAGAGGGCGCCGCCGATCGACCCGTTGCAGTCGATGGTGATGGACTTGGTGATGGTGACCCCGCCGAAGCCGCCCGAGTCGAGGCAGTCGATCTCGCCGCCGGCGGCGGTCTTGGAGATGGCGCCCGCGAAGGTCTTGCAGGGCGCGGTGCGCGAGCAGGGGTTCACGTCGTCGCCTACACCGGAGACCCAGGTACGCGTCGCCTGCGCGGAGGCGTCCGAAGGGGCAGCCAGGGCTACGGCGCCGAGGCACAGTGCGGACGCGAGTACACGCTTGATCATACGAACTCCTTGTGGATAGGAACGGTGGGGAAAAGGAACTGCGGGAACGCACTGCGGCGGGAACGCGTCACCGGGGGTAACGCGGTGCGTACGATAGCATGATCGGAGCGTTTTTCCCAGTGTTTTTTTCAATTCCGCGCAATATCGCGCAAGATGGGACTCGGCGGCGCCCGGTTCGCGTCAAGACGATGTGGTTCAATAACTTCCTTGCGGCTCGACCGTCCCTACCGTCCACCTTTTACCGACTGCTTTGACGGCCATTTCGCACAGAGACACAGAGGGAACGGCAAGGGGAGGAGGATCACTCGTCGATCCTCCTCCTCTCGTTGTTCCCTCCGTGTTCTCCGTGTAACGCGCTGTTTCTACTGCTTGGTGATGACCGCGTTCGGGGCGCAGGGCGTCGCGCCGCCGCCCCCGTTGTTCGACAGCCGGTTGCTGCCGTCCGAAGCCACGAACCCGCCCGCGCAGACGAAAGCGGTGAGGTTTCCGTGGACGCCGTTGTTGGAGACGTTCACGAACGAGCCGGTCTGGCCCACACCCGTGCCGTTGCCGGCCTGTGCCGCGATGCCGTTCACCGCGAGAATGTTGTCGTTGGCGCTGATGACCCCGCCGTTCTCGGCGATCAGCGCGAAGATGGTGTTGCCGGCGATGACCGACCTGTTCACCGTGGTGATGCCGTGGGACACGCGAATTCCATCGTAGTTGTTGATGATCTGCGAGTTGTTGATCACCACGTGTCCGGAGCCGGCCATCATGTTCACCACGACCCCCGCCTGGGAGTTCCCGGAGATGAAGACGTTCTCGAGGACGAGCCGCCGCCCGTTGTAGAAGCGCACTCCGGTCGTACCGGCTCCCTGGCCGTTGATCTGGAGGTTGCGGAGCGTGACGACGACGTCCGTGCCGTTGATGGTGACGCCGCTGCCGCCGGAGTTGAGGTTGCTGCCGATCACCCCGTTGCAGTCGATGGTGATCGACTTGGAGATGAAGATCGTGCCGAAGCTGCCCGGATCGAGGCAGTTGATCTCACCGCCGACCGCGGTCTTGGAGATCGCGCCCGCGAAGGTCTTGCACGGAGCGAGGCGCGAGCAGGAATTCACGTCGTCGCCGGTGCCCGAGACCCAGGTGCGGGTCGCCTGCGCGGAGGCAGCCGAGGGGGCAGCCGCGGCCAGTGCGCCGAGACACACGGCGAATGCAAGTGCACGCTTGATCATACGAACTCCTTGGTGGGTGGGGAATGGAAAAAGTACGGCAGGAACAGGACAACGGGTGGTGCGTACGATACCCACCTCGAAGCGAGATTCCGCATACTTTTTCCACTTCCCGCCTACGTTGGCGCAAGATGCGACTCCGCGCGCCCGGTTCGTGCCAAGACGAAGCGGTTCAATAATACCATTCGTCATCGAGGTGTGTGCAAAGACGGAAACGGGAGTCTCACGCGGAGGCGCAGAGACGCGGGAGAGAACTGCAACCGCATGGCTCACATAGAGACACAGAGCCACGGAGAGAACCGCAAAAGGTTTTCTCTGTGGCTTTCAGTTCCTTCTGTGGCCTCTGTGTGAGCTTTTCTCTGTTGTTCTCTCCCTGCGTCTCTGCGCCTCTGCGTGAGACAAGCCGGTCAGAATGCACACCGGTTTCTTCTAAATGGTATAACTTCTTTGCGGCGCGTTCGTCCGGTCCGTCCGGTTTTTGCCAGCCATCCAACACAGAGACGCAGAAGAAACGGAAAGAGGAGGAGGATCTCTCGCAGATCCTCCTCCTCTCGTTGTTCCCTCCGGCGTTCTCTGGGTGAGACGCCCTTGCAGCTACTGCTTGGTGATGACGGCGTTCGGCGTGCAGGGCGTGGCGCCGCCGCCCCCGTTGTTCGAGAGCCGGTTGCTGCTGTCCGAAGCCACGAACCCGCCCGCGCAGACGAAAGCGGTGAGGTTTCCGTGCACGCCGTTGTTGGAGATGTTCACGAACGCGTTGGTCTGGCCCGCACCGGAGCCGTCGCCGGCCTGCACCGCGATCCCGTTCACGGCGATCAGGTTGTCGTCGGCGTTGATGACACCGGTGTTCTCGGCGATCAGCCCGAAGATCTGGTTCCCGGCAATCGTCGAGTTGACGATCGAGGTGACGCCGTGAGCGGTGCGGATCCCGGTGCTGTTGTTGATGATCTGCGAGTTGTTGATCACCAGGTGTCCGGCGCCGGGCATGGCAAGGACCCGGACCCCCGCCTGCGTGGCCCCCGTGATGAGAACGTTCTCCAGGACGAGGCGCCTGCCGTTGACGAAGCGCACTCCGGTCGTACCGGTTCCCACGCCGTTCATCTGGATGTTGCGCAGCGTGACGACGATGTCCGTGCCGTTGATGGTGAAGGCGCTGGGGGCAAGGGCGAACAGGGAGCTGCCGACCACCCCGTTGCAGTCGATGGTGATCGACTTGGTGATGGTAAGCGTGCCGAAGCCGCCCGAGTCCAGGCAGTCGATCTCGCCGCCGGCCGCGGTCTTGGAAATGGCGCCCGCGAAGGTCTTGCACGGCGCGGTGCGCGAGCAGGGGTTCGCGTCGTCACCGACACCGGAGACCCAGGTGCGGGTCGCCTGCGCGGATGCGGCCGAAGGGGCAGCCAGCGCCACGGCGGTGAGGCACAGTGCGGACGCGAGTACATGCTTGATCATGGGAGCTCCTTCGAGGGTGCGGTTGGGAGATGAGTACGAGGACAGCGGGAACAGAACTGCGGCGGGAACGCCTTACCGGGAGTAACAAGAAGGAACGATAGCATGATCGGAGCGGTTTTACGAGCCCTCTTCTCACTTTCCGGGACACAGTGGCGCATGATACGACTCCGCGTGCCCCGTCCGTACCCCGACGAAGCAGCGAATCGACCTCCTGGCGGCGCGAGCGTCTTTTCGGCCGGATATAACGATGCGGGGCAGCGCTCGCGCGCTGCCCCGCATGCCTGCGACATCAGCCCTTCGCGTGACCTCCCTACCGCGACGCGCGGGCCAGGTCGCGCACCGCCGCCGCCATCGCGGTAACGCGTTGCGCGTCCGCCGCCCCGCGCGCGTCCCTGTCCAGCTGCGCGGCCAGCACGTTCAGCTGGGTGCGCCGGGCGGTGCCGCGCACGCGTTCCGCGCGCGTGAGCGCGGAGGCGATCGCGGTGGTCCGCGCAGGGGAAAGACCCCGGTTGCGCACCAGCTGGTCGAGGTAGGAGCGGACGACCGGGAATGCGGCCGGCCAGGTGATCCGCGGCTGCATCTGCGGATTGTACTCCTCCATCCGTGCGAGCTTGGCCGCCTCCAGCTCGTTGCGCGAGAGCTGCTCGCTCGGCAGCAGCTCCAGGATGTCCAGCCCGCGCGACAGCTCCGACGAGTAGACGTAGCCGTTCCAGTAGTACGCGCCCCACGAGCCGCCCATCACCAGCGTCTGCGCGTCCACCGGCCCGCGGTCGAAGTAGGCGATCTCCATCGGGCGGGTCGGATCGGTGAAGTCAAAGACGTTCACGCCGCCCTGGTACCACCCCTGCACCATGATGTCGCGTCCCGGCACGGGCACCAGGCCGCCGTTGTGCGACACGCAGTTCTCCGTGTTCGTCTGCGCGGCCGGCAGCTTGAAGTAGCCGTGCTGCGTCATCTTGCCGCCGGCGATGGTGAGCACCGTGTTGCCGCCGAGCCGGAAGGGGTCCGTGGCGCGGCAGCGCGGGGCCGTGCCGCCGCCCCATTCGTCGGTGAACACGACGCGCTTGGCATCGTTGCTGAAGACGGCGGTGTGCCACAGCGAGAAGTTGAGGTCCGACTTCGCGTCCGTGACCACCGGCCGCTCCGGGTTCCGCACGTCGAGCAGAATGCCGAAGCTGCCGCACGAGCCCGCGACCAGGTGGAACGCCGGGTACGACGTCAGGTCGTGGCACCCCGACGGCCCCGTCGCGCCGCGGCCGGTCGCGGTGTCGTTCAGGGCCACGCCGCCACGGCCCGCCGGGCGCGGCAGCCCCTGGAAGATGCGCGCGTAGCCGGAGACGGCCGCCTGCTCGGGATTCCGCAGCGGCACGCGGATGATGTCTACGCGGTAGTCAGCCGTGTTCGGGTTCTCGGCCACCGTCCCCGTGGAGCACGCGAGCTCAGGCACCTCCGCCGCGTCGCGCACGTTGGACGACCCGCCGACGTAGATGTAGATCACGTTGCGGTCGGTGGGGTGCGGCACGATGGTGTGCGTATGCGAGCCGCGGCACGTCTGCACGTTCTTGATCAGCCGGGGAGTGCGCGGGTTGCTCACGTCGTAGATGCGCACGCCGCGCATGCGGTCCTTGCCGTCCTGCACCCCCTGCATACCGCAGTCGGTTCGCGAGCGCGGCGACTCGGCGGAGATGAAGAGCAGGTTGCCGTAGACCGAGGGATCGGCCTGGTCGGTTGCGCAGACCACCGTACTCAGCTCCACCGGGCGCGCCGGGTTGGCGACGTTCCAGATGCTGAAGCCGCTGAAGTTGCCCTGGTAGACCGTGTTGTTGCGGAAGGCGATGTCCGAGTTGATGTAGGCGAGCCCGCGCGCCGAGTCGAGCTGCGCCGGCTTGGCCGTGTACGAGACGAGCCGCATCCCCTTCGCGGCGATGCCGGCGGTGTTCCCGGTTCCCGCGCGCAGGTTCGCGCGCGGATCGTTCATCGTCGGGATGGTGTCCTGCTGCGCGAAGGCGGGCGAGGCGATGGCGGCGAGCTGCACCGCCGCGGCCATGGCCAGCGCCGTGGCGGCCCTGTGGGTGCGAACGTGATCTCTCATCGGTCTCTCTCGGAGGGTGGAAATACGTCCGGCGGTCAATCCGGAATGGCGTGGAGGAGCCGCTCCATCACCACGAGCTCGTCGCGCTGGTCGGCGTCGACGTCGGTGGCGAAGCGGAAGATGTCCGGCTCCTGGCCCGCGCCCGGGCTCCTGAACAGCTCCTGGACCATCTGCAGCGCACCCTCGTGATGGCGGGTCATGAGGGTGAGAAAGAGCCGGTCGAACGCGCGGCCGCGCGCCGCGCCGAGCCGCGCGAACTGCTCGTCGGTCAGCATCCCGGGCATCATCATCGCGTGCTGGGAATGCGCCTCGTCCGGCACCGCCTGCCGCCGCTCGGCGAGCCAGCTCTTCATCATCACGATCTCGTCGCGCTGCGAGATGTCGATCTTCCTGGCGAGCCGCACCACGTCGTCGGACGCGCCGTTGGCCGGCGCCATGGCGGCCATCCGCACCGCCTGCGCGTGGTGCCCGATCATGTGCTGCATGAAGCGCACGTCCGCCACGGTGAACCCGGGCCCCGCCGTCGCCGGCAGATCGGGCATGTGGTGGTGCGCCGCGGGATCGGCCGGCGCGGGCACCGCCTGCGGCGCCGCTACCGGGCGCGATGCACACGCCGTCCCCGCGACGGCACACGCGACAACCATCCCCAACCTCAGCACGGGCATACTTCTACCATTCGGGTGCTCCATGATGTGCGGTTCTGCGTAATCTAGACGCGGGAGGCTGGCCCCGCGAGGTGCATCACACAGAGAACACGGAGGGAACTACAAAGCCGCAGAGGAAACCCTTCTTGTTTTTCCCTCGTCGTTCCTCTGTGTCTCTGTGTAGGGGTTCGACAGCGCCTGCTGACACGCGCGCGTAACTGCTTGTGTTAGATGGAGATGCAACAAAGCCGCCCCGGGCGCATGTACAACGCGCCTGGAGCGGCCTCAGGTGGGTTAACCCGTT
>DASVQP010000078.1 GCA_036389135.1 Longimicrobium sp. | reverse complement strand
ATGCTGTCCGGGCGCGGGGCCTCGGCGACGGGGGCGACGACCGGCGCGATCTCGGCGAGCTGGAGCTTGGGGACCGGGGGGCGCAGGGTGGAGAGGTCGGCCAGGGCGAAGGAGGCGCCGCCGCGGGAGTAGGCGCGGTCGGACTGCACTCCCGCTCGTTCCAGATGAACTCACCCTTTCACCTGGAGGTGTTCGTGCGTGCTCAATCTGCGGGTGCCCTGATCGTGGTCGCGCTCATGGGGTGCGACGCAACGACCCAGGGGATTCCAACAACCACTGCACCGTCCGGAGTAGCGATGGCGGCGGCCAAAGACGCAGCGGGTGGAGCGGGACGCGACGATCGGGTCCGCGTGATCCCGGCGAGCGAGCTGGGGTCGAATTTCGCTCAACATCTTCGCGAGTTGGAGAACAGTCTCGAGAACCGCCGCGCTGAGCAGGCCGCGGAGTGTCTGGCGCAGATCGCAAAGGATGCTCCTCTGCGGATCGGCTTCGCCGAGGGGCCGCTGCCCGACGGAGCCGTGGCCGCGGTGGTCCGTGACCCTACCGGGGTGGCGAAGCGCGCATTCATCTTCTCCGAGTCTACGATCTCCTCGCGCGCGATTTCGCTCGCGCGGATCGCCCTCGATGAGGATGAGTTCGCCCATCTGGAGATCTCATCAGCGCGGGTTCTGTTCGTGACCGCGGATCAGCGCGTGCGGCTGGGGAACCAGATCAGGCAGATGGACTACACCATCCCGGAGCGCGGCCCCAGCGAGGCCACCTACCTTCTGCGGGCGAAGCGAACCGACACGGTGCAGATCCCGGAGATCGGACGGGCACGCATGCTGGAGGTGAACCCATGAACACGCGCCACATCCGGGATCGGACGGGCAGTGGGCGTGATACTTAGCGATTCTTTCGTACTCGTCGGGTTTCAGCTGTTTCGCGGGCCTCTACCCGGCCACCGCACTGCCAGTGACCAACGAGAACGGCGACTCTGTGTACTACGATTAGTGCGGAACCCGCTCAGCGGCAGCGTAGGGGAGCGGCGATCAGGGGTCGCCCAGAAGTGCGGCGACCCAAGAGAGAGGCCCTGCAACCGAACCGGCTGCAGGGCCTCTCTCTTCCGGTCGGGACCTCCCGGAGCGCGCGGAGTCTGGACCCGCGGACGCGAAACGACTCGAGCGAGCGGGCTCCGGGCCTTTGTTGCGGATCAGCGTACCGTCACCGCCGCCACCGTATCCGTGCCCTCCGCCGGCCGGGATGGTGTCCGGAGCGAGCGGAGGCGGCCTTGCGGCCCCTGAAACGGGGCGGGCGGTCGTTTACGGCTGCTTCCACACCTGGCCAAGGTACTTGCGGCCGTCCCAATCGATGATGATGAAAGGGGTAGCCGTGCGCACCCCCTCCGGCAGCTCTCCCGGCTTGTAGTTTACCGCCACACCGTAGTACGTCCCAAACCGCATGAAGGTGAGGAGAAAGTCGCTCGCGCGGGCCCGCCCAGGGTAGATCACGTTGAGCGCATCGCGAACGGCACCGAGCAGCGAACCGCACACACGCTCGTCCCGAATGACGCTCATCGGAAAACCGGGTTCGTGCTGCGGAATCCCGAAGGATGCGCGTGTGTCCGCCTGGTCGTCGTCCACAAACAAGGAGCCGTAGAGATACGGGACCATGTCATCCTCCAGCGACGTGTCGCCGCACTTTCCGTAGCGTACGGTTCCGCTCTTCTGTGCCTCGGCGAAAGAAGGCGCGATGAGCAGAGCGAGCGCCAGAGCAATGGCTCTCATGTGCAGATGTATCGGATTCGAGCTCACTGTGCGCCTCCACTGGGCGGCGGGGAAGCAGGGCAGACGGCGTAAAAGGCAAACTCGGTGCGCCGGAGCTTCCCCTCGCCGTCGCGCTCCCACCGGTACACCCGGCCTGGTGGTTCGATTACATACCCCGGCCACCCAGGATTATTGCCGTTGCTCCACGCTGCGAGATCCCGCTGGCTCGGCCCCTTGTCAAAGTCGATTCGCCCGTCGGGGCCAGGCTGCACGGGAACGAGCTGCTTGCTTCCCGGATCGTAGGTCATGCAGTTGCCCGGATCGGGCAGTCTGCTTCCGTCAGTCGGGTGCGTATGGATCGTGCCCAGAATCGTATAGCCGGTATTCAGGAGAGACGCGAGCTGTCCCGGCTGTCCAACTGCATGGCAGGGTCCCTGTGACGTGTAGGCGAACTCCACGAACTCGCGTTCACCCTCCGGGTTTACGGTCATCCAGCCGCCGTACTCGGTACGCTGTGCAAGCGGCAGGCTCCAACCCGTACGCTGGACGGCGAGTTCCAGCGGACCCCGGAACGCAGAATCCTGGAGAAGCGGATCGCACTGCCCGGTTACGATCTGCACCGAGATCACCGCATCGTTATAGTCGTCGTCGCCGGAGTCCTCAAATTTCACGGTGAAGCGCGGATAGGTGCCTTCGACCATGAACTTGCCGTTGCCCGAAAAGCCGAACCCGCCCTCCGTAATCGCCGGGCCGAGTGCCAGCGTTGCCCCAACGTCGTAGCAAGCGTCTCTCGTCAGAGTTCCGCTCACGATCCCATAGACAGAGATCGTGTTGCCCGCGCGGGCGCACTCCGCGGAGAGAAGCCGGATGATTGCGCGGTCGCCGGGAAGCATGGGGATGGCGGTGGATGTGCTGGACGTGCTGACGTTGAAGCGCGGGGTCAGTCCGTTCGTGCGCGCCCATGCCTCAAAAGCGAGCGAGTCGGCTCGGGTATTCAGCGGACCGGCCGGTTTCTCCTGGACAGCGGTGGTAGGTAAGCCACGGTCGCAGCTCGTACTCACGAGCAGCAACAGGATGGTGAGAGCCTGGCGCAGAGCGCATCGCGCGCCGGGCGTGCGGATAGTCATGATGAGTCCTGTAGTGATTGGCGAATGATGAACGCGAATGACACAGGACGAGCGGGAGGACCGCGAGGGCGTACGGGCCGCCACAGGGGCGAGTGCATGGAAACAGGAGGATGAAGGTTCGGCGGCCGGGCTGTCTCGGTGAGACCCCTAGCTTTGCGGCCCCGCCTCGCGACGGGTGTGCTCTTATCGTTTCTTCGGTGCTGCGGCTACAATTCTATGGCAGAACGCATCGGCGCACAATAACGGCGCGTTAAGAACGCACCTGGTCACCCAGGTGGAGGTGCCACACATCGGCACAGATCCGGCGACGCCCATCCAAAACAGACGAGAGGCCCCACGACCGAAACCGGTAGGGGCCTCTCTTCAGGTCAGCTTTCGCCCCGAACGGGACCTATCATGTCACCACTCGTCTCGGCATCACGGGTCAGCGCCAGAGCTTCTTCCAGAACGGCCGGTCGTCCAGAGTGAGCTCTACGCCGCCGGGCATATCCACTGGTTCGACCTCCATTCCAGGAAAGTGCTCCTGGAGCAGACGGTCCTCTTTGTCGTACATCGAAAGCTCGGGGTCCACCTCGTCGTCGTAGAGCAGCTGGACGCGCATTTTGCGGTCCTGGACCAGGTAGACCATCGCTCGCCAGCGGTAGCGAGGGCCTGCCTCCCTGGAGTGCTCCCACGCGTCGCGAACCGCGTCGGCTACTTCGTGGAACTCCAGCGCGCAGCGCAGCTTCTCCGCACCGGGCAGGGCATACCGGAGGATCATGTGATCCAGGTCTTCCTCCACCTCGGCATAGAGGAGGATGCGCGCATCAGGGTCGCCGGCGACGTCCAGGGCCGCGAGGCCGATGCGGTTCATCCCCTCGCCAAGCTCGTCGTCGATGCCGGCGTAGGAGCTCACGGGTGATTCTCCAGGCGTTACGCGGCCCGCCCTGGGATCAGGGCTGCGGCACCGCGACCGCCACCGTGTCCGTAGCTTCCGCCACCGGCGGGGCGATGCTGTCCGGGCGCGGGGCCTCGGCGACGGGGGCGACGACCGGCGCGATCTCGGCGAGCTGGAGCTTGGGGACCGGGGGGCGCAGGGTGGAGAGGTCGGCCAGGGCGAAGGAGGCGCCGCCG
>DASVQP010000077.1 GCA_036389135.1 Longimicrobium sp. | reverse complement strand
GTCGGCGGGTGGCGCTCTCGCATGCCTTGAAGTGAACCCAGTCGGAGAGCCGGATGCGGGAAATCCGCACGTCCGGTTCGATGAGCGGGTCGGGGAAACCGGGCAACCATGCCACGGCGCCCCGACTCGACTCTACTGAGACCAGCCGTTCAGGATGCCGTCACGGGCTCCACGTCAGCGATGCGCGGAGCTGGCGCGGCTCCACCGGGTGAAAGTGGACGTCGTTCACCCCGCCGGCCGGCTCGCCGCGCAGGCGTGAGGGATAGTAGTACTGGATGTCCGCCGCGCGCGAATTCAGCAGGTTGAGGATGGTGGCCTCCACACGGAGGCCGCGTGCGAGGTGCCAGCCCGCCTCCGCGTTGACCAGTGTGGCGGCATCGGCGCGCACCGAATTGTCCTCAACCAGCGGGTAGGCGCCGAAGTGTCGCACGCGGAGCGCACCGAACGGCCCCCGTTCCGGCGCCCACGCGATCCCGCCGGCGAAGACGTGCTCGAGCGCGCCCGGGATGCGGCTCTCATTCGCGGGGACTCCGGCGAGGCGGGCGCGCGCGAATGACACGTCCGCGTCGAGCGAGAGGGAGGGCATGGGGCGGTAGAAGTTGGCCCAGGTCACGCCGCCGCGCCGGCTGGTGGCGGAGGGCTTGGTCGCGCCCGCGTCGCCTACGAACAGGAGCTCGCTGTCCAGCTCCAGCGCCCACACCGTCAGCGTGGAGCGCAGCCCTCGCACCGGCGCCATCCGCAATCCGACCTCCGCGCCGCGGGAGCGCACCAGCGGGTCCACGCGCTCGGCCCGCTCGCCGGTGGCGGGGTCGATGGTGATGGTGGTGCCGCGCGCGTCGTTGCTGTGGAAGCCGAAGCCGCCGCTCAGGTACAGCTCCGCGGCCGTGGAGGGGGCGATCACGAGCGATGCCTTGGGGCTGATGATCCCCGCGCGGCGGTTGCCGGAGTTCTCCGGGCGGTCGCTGTCCACGTGAAAGGTGTAGCCGTCGCCGCGCACGCCTACGATGCTGCGCAGCCAGGGGCGCCACCGCGACTCCGCCTCGGCGAAGATCCCCGTTCCCGTCTCGCGCACGCGGTCCTCGCGAACCGTCGCGTGGCGGAGCTGCGCCTGCGTGCGGTACAGGCCGAGCCCGCCGATGAGGTCGGCGCGTGTCTGCGCGCCCGCCATCAGCCGGTGCTCCGTGCCGAGTGCCCGCGTAATGAGTGAGCGCTTGGCGTTGGCGCCCAGCACGACGCGGCGATCCTTTTGATTGAACTGGTCGCCGCGCTCGGGGTCGTCCAGGAAGTAGGTGAAGTTGGAGTACAGGTCCAGGTCGGAGTAGATGCCGAAGAGCTGCACCTCGTCGGAGGAGCGCGCGCCGGCGCGGCGCCACGAGCCGGACAGGCTGTAGCGCTCGGAGCGGCCGCCGTCGGTGGAGTCCACCTGCCCCAGCCGGCCGATTGCGCCGCCGTCCACCGCGCGCACCGGCACCTGGTCGTTGGAGTCCCATCGGTTGCGGTACGCCATCGCCAGCAGGGAGAAGCGCGAGGTGCCGCGGTCCGCAGAGTAGCGCGTCATCGCGGCCAGCTTGCGGATCCCCTGCGGGCGGTCCCACGGCCCGTCGTAGCTGCGCACTTCGACGCCGGCCAGCAGGTCGCCGCCCAGGGTTCGGGTAGATGCCCCGGCCGCCGCGCGCGCCAGCCCGTTCTGGCCCGCGCCGAGGGTCACAAAGGGGCGCTCCAGCGTGCGAACGAGGTGGAATTCCGCGCCGCCCGCGCTGCCGAAGTCGCCCAGCTCCGCGTGGTACACGCCCAGGCGGTAGTCCAGATGGCTCACCAGCTCCGGGACCAGGAAGTTGAGGTCGGTCCACCCCTGGCCGTGGCCGTGCGTGGGCATGTTCACCGGCATCCCCTCCACGCGCGTCTGGAAGTCGGTGCCGTGGTCCAGGTTGAAGCCGCGCACGAAGTACTGGTTCGCCTTCCCCTCGCCCGAGTGCTGGGTGACGATCATCCCGGGGACCGTCTCCAGCAGCTCGCCCTCGCGAGTGATGGGGCGCGAGCGCAGGTCCATCGCGCCCACCCGCCCCTGCGATGCCGTGGCCGCGATCCCGATCAGGTTGTCGAAGCGCCCGGTGACGCGCAGCGTGTCGAGCACCGCCGCCGTGTCGCGCCGCGGCGGGTCGGTCTGCGCGTGCAGCGTCGCGGCGCCGGACGCGAGGGCGGCGGCCAGGAGTGCCGAGCGCGTCCATCGCGCTCGGGTGGTGCAGCTGTGTCGATTCATGCGAGTCCCCGTGTTGTTTGCCGGGCACGGGATGCCGCCAGCCTCGATCTAGACGCCTAGTCGGAGGGCGCACGAAGACCAGGCTGCCGAAAAGGGCATCCCACGCTGAGCCGGAACGCGGTCGCGCTCCGGGAGCTATGACTGTTTTCAGCCCGGCGGTCTTGGGGGAGGCGTATCGATCCGCGCGGCGACCTGGTGCGGGGTCGGCGGGATCTGGCGTGCATGGCGAGCGTCCGCGTTCGTGGAGGGCGCGGACTTGGGGGGAGGGGCGAGATAGAACTTCGAGAGCGCATCGATCAGCAGCTCCGCGTCAGGAGCGCGATGCTGCCGGTGCGTGTGCATCCTGCCGCCGTGCTCGTGCAGCTGGTCCGGCGCGACGGATCGGGGCGCAGGTTCGGTTTCGCTGCTTGCAATCCGCGCGTGATGCTCGGACGGGTTCGCGTGCTCTGAGATTACATGCGCGTGCTCGCGCTCGGCTGCGCGCGTGTGCTCGGCTGCGTCGGCGTGCTCGCTCTCATCCGCATGCGCGTGTCCATGCTCACCCGAGCCTGCGCGCTGGTGCTCGCGCGCGCCTGCAGGTTCGTGCTTCGGCGGGGCGGCGTGCTCGTGCTCTTGCGCAGGAGGAGGCTCGTGCTCGTGCTCGGGGGTGCTCGCGAGCGTTCCATCCGCGCGGAGCCGCAGGCCGGCGGGGCGCTCCAGCTCCGCGTGCGGCTTTGCGGGGCTGGAGTGCGCGGTCGTGAGGTGCATCCAGAGGAAGCCCGCCTCGCCAATCGGGGTGCCCAGCAGCACCAGGAGGTACGCCAGCAGCAGCGGGAGGCGGGCGAAGCGCAGGTCGCGCGGCGGCTGGGCAGAGCGCGAGGGCACTTACGGGATCGGCTTGGGGCGGTCGCCGGGGACGAACATCATCGTCTTCCGGCTCGCCGCCGTGCCCGCCTGCACCACGTTCACCTGGTCGTCGTAGAGCGCGAACTGGAGCGTGCTCAGGACGCGTGCGCCGCGCAGCCCGCGCGGAAGGGGACCGCGCATGCACACCCACACCACGCCACCCTGCGGCCGGCTGCCGCACCAGCGCAGCGGCACGCGCGTCCCGTCCGGATTCCACAGCGCGAACGACGATGCCACGTAACGCGCCGTCGGGTCCTCAGCCGCGCGCGCGGCGGGGCGCGGATGCCGAGCGACGCCCAGTGCCAGGTCGTCCGCAAAGACGCGCACGTTCACCGTCACCGCGCGCTCGGCGGGGAGGTGCGTCACCACGGCGAGGGTGGTGTGGATGGGGTGCGCGGCGGGGCGGGCGGCGCCCAGCAGAGCCACCACGCAGAGCGCCGCCAGGGCGCGCCCTCGCCGCATCCACGGGCGCGGCATCTTACCAGGGGCTCCGCTCGAATGCCCACACCGTCGCGAACACCGCCACCACGCCCGAGACCAGCACCACCCGCATCCGCTGCGGCGAGAACGTGCCCGGCTGCCGCGCCAGCGCGAATCCGCGGTCCAGCAGCGTGAAGCCGGCCGCGGCGATCGCGAGCACCACGATCTGCCCCGCCTCGATCCCCAGGTTGAAGCCGAGGAGCGGCACGGCGATGCGGTCCACGAAGAGCTCGCGCAGGTAGTTGGCGAACCCCGCGCCGTGCACCAGTCCGAACACGCCGGCGAAGACCGGGCGGTAGCGGTTGGCCCAGGGCGCGCGCTCCCGGTTGGCCACCACGATGTTCTCGATCGCCGTGGCGACGATGGTCACCGGGATCAGGAACTCGATCAGGTCGGTGGGGAGGTTCAGCGCGCCCGTGACGGCGAGCGCCAGCGTGATCGAGTGGCCCACGGTGAAGGCGGAGATCACCCACAGCAGCTGCCGCCAGTCGCGCCGGTGGTACACGGCGGCCAAAACGAGCAGGAAGAGGATGTGGTCCATCGCCGCCAGATCGGTGATGTGGCGGAAGCCCAGGCGAAAGAAGACCAGGAGCTCGGACATCGCCCGTTACCCTCCGATGGAGTCGAGGACGGCGCGCGCCGTCGCGGGGTGGCGCGGATGGAAGCCGGGGTGGATCTCCAGCGCCTGCTCCAGGTGCCGGGCCGCGGCGGCGTCATTCCCCAGCGCGCGCTCGATCATCCCGGCGTGGAAGAGGAGCGACGCGTCCCTCGTGCCCATGCGCAGCGCGCCGGCCATGGCGCGGCGTGCCTCCGCGTGGCGGCCCTGGCGATGGAGCGCCCACGCCAGCAGATCGTAGCCGTACACGTCGCGGCGGGTGCGCAGATCGGCCGCTGCTTCGGCGGCGATGGGCGCGGGGTCGCTGCCGTGGTCGAGCTGAAAGAGGCTCCACGCGCGGTGCATGGAGCCGCTCTCCTGGCTCGCGGCCACGGCGGCGACGCGCGCGTACTCGCGGGCGCGCACCGAATCGCGCATGGCGAGCGCGATCTCGCTCATCTCGGCGAGGATCACGGGATCGAGCACCTGCGCAATGGAGCGCTCGTGCAGCGCCAGCGCGCGTTCATGGCGCCCGCGCGCCACCTCCACCCGCGCCAGGCCGGCGAGGATGCGGTGGTCTTCGGGGTTGATCGCCAGGCCGTCGCGATAGGCGCGCTCCGCCTGGCGCAGCTTGCCTGCGCGCAGCTCCAGGTCGCCGCGGCGCATCTGGAACCACGCCATCTGCTCGCGCGGCAGGTCGCCGCGGGCGAGGGCGTCGTGCGCGGCCTGGGCCAGCAGCTTCCGCGCCTCGTGCGTGCGGCCGCGGATCTCCTCCAGGCGGGCCGCGCGGGGCGCCACCGCCAGCGTCTTGCGGGTCATCGCGAGCGTGTCGAAGCTCGCGGCCGATGCGGCGTAGTCGCCCAGCTCCATCTGCACCTCGCCGAGCAGGGCGCGGTACGAGGGGCGCAGCGGCTCCTCGCTCACCAGCCCGGCGGCGATGGCGCGCGCTTCCTGGAAGCGGTGCTGCGCCAGGAGGCTGGAGGCGAGGGCGACGCGCGCGGAGGCGTTGCGGCCCTCGCGCAGGGCGATCGACTCGCGGGCCACGGCCTCGGCGCGCAGGACGTCCTGGAAGTCGCCCGTGCTGCGGCTGCGCTGCAGGTAGAGCGAGGCGAGGCGGGCGCGGTCGAGCGCGCTGAACGGGTCCTGCTTCGCCCGCAGCTCATAGAGGGCGATGTCCTTTTCGCGGATCTCCCCTTCCACGGCCAGCGACTCGGCCGAGGGTGGGGCGGCTTCGACCTCGCGCGTTCCCTGGAGGACGAAGAGTCCCCCGGCTGCGGCGCCGGCCAAAAGGATCGCGGCTGCTGTGGTCCTGGTCTTCATCGAGTGCATCACCTTGCGGGGGGCGCGACGGACCCCGCCGCCGTGTTTCGGTATGCGGTCCGCCCCACAGCATCGTGGGGCGGACCGCTTTCTCCATCGTGCCCGGACGTGGCACCTCGCCGCGCCCGGGCTCACTCCAGCACCGCGGTGCTACTCGCCGCGGACGCTCCCCGTCTTGCTCTCCACCTGGTACGGCTGGAACTCGCAGCCAGGACGGACCGGGACGTAGATCACGTCCGGACGCGTCTGGCCCATCTCCGCGAACACCGGCACGCCCATGTGGTCGCCCACACGAGTGACCTCGTTGACGCCGAGCACGCGCGGCAGGCCGTACTTGGCGAAGCGGCGGCCCTGGAACATCACGGGCTCGCTGTTGATGAACCACGTGGCGTTGCCCGCGTACTGCGCACCCATCGGGTGGGCCGTCGCGAACGGCTGGCCGTTGACCGTGGTGTCGCCGGCCGTCGGGTTGTACATCGCCGACACGTTGGTCAGGCTGCCGTCCTGCACCACGCACACCTGGATCGTCTGCATCTCGACGACGGGCGGCGGCGGCAGCGGCTGCACCACCGGCGCTTCGGGCATCGGCATCGGCGGGGGCGGGGGCGGCGCCATCATCGGAGCCTCGATGAGGTTGCCGAACATCGCCTTCAGGCCGATCACCACACGCGTCGTGACGGCGGTGCGGTCGTCCGCGATGCGCACCGTGCTCCCCGTCGGCTGGCGGATGGGGCCGATGAAGCCGTCACCCACGTGCACCGGCGAGTCGTAGACGTGCGCCGCGATCTCGCCGAAAACGCCCAGCATCTCCGTGAAGCGCAGGAGGTCGATCCCCGCGCCCGCGGTGCCCTGGCCCACGGTGGCGTGGTCCGGCTCGTAGCTGAGGCAGGCCGCCTGCAGCAGCGTCCCCGGCTCACACCCGGGACGGTCCTCGCCGGCCAGATCCACCGTCAGCCCGCCGCCGCCCGCGAACAGGTAGACGGAGCGGTACCAGTTGCCGCTGCGGATGAACGGGCGCGCCGCCAGGTTCAGATCGTAGAAGTAGCTGTTGAGCGCGTACGCCTGCCGGTTGCCAGCTTCGTTGAAGAGGTCGAAGAACCCTTCGCTCAACGACGGCACCCGCATCGGCACGTAGGCGCCGTGCAGGCGGAGGCCGAACATCGGCGTCGCCCAGAAGGTGGCGTGCGCGCCGAACGCGGGCGCGTACCCGGGCTTGAACGCCTGGCGGTCGTCGTTCTCCGTAGGCGTATCCGTACCGGTCAGCGTGATCGTCCTGCTCTCGTACCACCGGCTCGTCGCCGAGCCACCCGCGTACACGCCCACGTCGAAGCGGCTGGCCCGCGGCGTTCCCATCATCGTCTCCTGCGCCCCTGCCTGCCCCGCGGGGGCCGCAAGCAGCGCCGCCATCGCGGCGGACCTCCATGTAAGCTTCATCTATTCACTCCTCTCTTGCCGTGTTTGATCGTGGTGGGCGCGCCGGAGCCGCCGCCGTCATCCGTGCCCGTGCCGAGGCGCGTTGATGGAGCACGGGGGTCGCGTCGGCCTTCTAGACGGCGACCCGGCGCGCCTTCCATCAGGGGTTGGGCGCGGCGACGTACGGGAAGGTCGTAAGGTCCGCCTTCGTGTCCGGCACGTTGTCCGTCACCAGCCCCGGGCTGTTGTTGGCGTTGTTGCCCAGGGCGTTGCCAAAGATCACGCTCAGCCCCTTGTCCACCGCGTCGTCGCCGTCCAGCTTGCGGCCGCCGTAGCCGTTGGCGGGGTCCAGCGCGTGGGTCAGCCACCCCACCGTGGCGGAGGTCGCCACGTTGGCGGAGGTCACGCCGGCCGCGCGGTCCATCCGCACCACCAGCATGTCCGGGAGGAGTGCGTCGGCCACGGCGCCGGCGTAGGCGGCGTCGCGCCCGGCCACCGTCGTCATGAATGACACCAGGTCGTCGCGGAACTCCGCGCGGCTCTCGGACGGTATGATGTTGTTGTAGTGCGGGTGCTCCCGCTTCTCCACGAACACCTCGCTCACCAGCGGGTTGGCGAGGTACTCGATCTGGTCGAACGTCGTGGTGGTGTTGCCGATCCGGATCGTGTCGCGGACGGTCACGGTGACCACGTCGGTAATGGTGCGCGTGTCTTCGTCGTCGCATGCCCCCACGAGGGCGGCTACGGCGAGCACGGCAATGGCTGCGAAGCGCATCTTCATCTCTCGATCTCCTTTATCCGTTTCGTCGTAGGATCAGCGGCTGACGGTCGCCCACACGCCGATGTTGTTGCCACCCGTGGCGCTGCGCAGCGCCGACTCCGGCAGCTCCACCACGATGGCCATCGAGTTGAAGGGCGCCAGGAAGTCCACCGCGGGGCCGCGGGTCGCGTCGAACGGGCCCGGGTTGGACACGCTGGCCGGACGGAATGCGTTGGCGGACTTGGTGATCATCGACGCCGGCCCGCGCGACGGGCGGCGGTCCGGAAGGATGCGAAAGAACTGCTCGAGGTCGATGTAGAACGGATCGTCGCGCGGCCCCGTGAAGAGCTGTACCTGCGCCGTTCCCGTGCCGGTGGTGAGGGTGCCGCCCATGGCGCCCACGAGGTCGGGCGTGCTCTTGGCAACCCGGTTCAGCATCCCGCGCGTCGTCGGAACGATGGGCCCGAACATCCCCACCTGCTGCCCGCCGCCGGTGGCCGCGTCGTCGAACTGGAACTGGATGACCAGGTCCTCGATGGCGTCGCCGGTGTTGTCGATCTTGATCTGGTACAGCGCGTTCGGGTCGAAGCGCGCGGCGGCCGTGTTGGCCGGCGTGATGGGCGACTGCGTGGTCATCACCAGGGCCACGCGGTCCGTGGTGCTGCCGGGGAACACGTACACGTCGTTGATGTCCAGCCGCGGGCTGAGCTCAACTTCGGGTGTGTCCTGGTGGTCTGATCCCACCACCTGCCTTACTCCGGCCACCGTGGCCACGGACGCTGCTGCGAGCAGCACCGCCGCGGCTCCGCGTCGGGCCGAGAACGACATCCTCATGGGGGTCCCTCCCTGCTGGTTGTTGATTCCGGCGGAGCCAAGCGCTCCGGTGCCGGGTCCTGCGTTGCCTTCCAGACGGGAGAGCGACGGCCGGGTTGAGCGCCGTGCATCATTCCCTTCCAGATAGTTACGCCGCCCGTCCGCGAGTGGATCTCTCCGGCCGAAAATAGGAGCAGCAGGGCTCACGTGGAGACGCGGAGACGCGGGAGGAACAACAGAAAAAAGCCTCACGCAGAGGCCACAGAGGGAACCGCAAGCCACGGAGAAAACTCTTTTTGCTTTTCTCTCTGTGGCTCTGTGTGAGCCAAGCAGTTGCCTTTCTACGCGTCTACGCGTGAGGCAAACGAAGCGGAGGCCCGGGGAGATGTTCTCCCCCGGGCCTCCGTTGTATTGGGACTGCGGTTCAGGTCAGACGGTCGCGAGCTCGGTGTCGTGCTCGGACCAGGCGTCGCCGGAGTCGGTCCACTCGGGCGCGCCGCGGGTGTTGCGCACGTACGCGCCGGGCGTCACGCCCACGTTGCGGGCGAAGTAGCGCGTCAGGTGGCTCTGGTCCGCGAAGCCGGCTTCCAGTGCGGCGCGGCTGATGGAGACGCCGTTGGCCAGAAGGGAGCGCGCCGTGGCGATGCGCAACTGCGTGTGGTAGGTGTGCGGCGGTACACCGAAGCGCTTGGCGAAGGCGCGCAGCAGGTGGAACTTGCTCAGCCCCGCCGCCGCCGCCAGGTCGTCCAGCGACACCGCGCGCCCGGGCGATTCGTGCAGCAGGTCGCGCGCGCGGAGGAGGGCGGCGGAGCTGGGTTCGGCGGGGACGGCACGGGGGGCGGGCTCCACGAAGCGGCGCAGCACCTCGTCCAGCACCAGCGCCAGCCGGCACTGCGCCTCCAGCGCCGACGCATCGCGGTCCAGCGCCGCGTGGAGGGCGGTAATGGCGCGGAAAAGTGTGGCATCGGAGGTACAGGCGGGGCGCAGATGCACCGGTTCCGCGCTCCCGCCGCGGTAGCGCGCGAGCACCTCAGGGGCCACGAACAGCACGCGGAAGGAGGCCGGCCCGTCCACCCGGCGATCGGCGTGGACCTCGCCAGGCTCCATCATCAGCGTGTCGCCGGGGCGCACGGGGTGCGTCTCCTGCCGGTAGCGGTACTCACCCGTTCCGCGGTAAACGGTAGTCAGGGCATACACTTCGTGGTACCAGCGCCACAGACGATGGCTGCCGTCCACGCGCATGACTTCCACTCCCGGGAGAACCGCGGGGCGCCACACCCGCACCTGTTCTTCCAGCACCTTGCTCGCCACCGCGCACCTCTGCAGAGTAGACCGTTCCGACGCCTATGGAGCGCCCCCATACCCGAGCGGCCCGCAAATTGGCGGCCAATTGTATGGCGTGAAACTGACGTTTACTCCGGGTGCTGGATGCACAAAGGCGCGAGAGCGTCATGGCCGGTGGCCGCACCCCTCCCGCACCCGTCCTGGCGCTGCATCTCGCCCTTCTCAGAACGGAGCAAGATCATTATACGCAGGCGCTTCGCCGCTGCTACCCTCTCAGCGGGTGCCGGCGGTGCCCCTGCTCACACCGCGGCCGCCAGCAGCCCCGGCCGTTCGCGCGCGTAGCGTCCCGGTGTGGTGCCGGTGAAACGCTTGAAGTGGCGGCATAGGTGGCTGGCGTCCGAAAAGCCGGTGCGCACGGCGGCGTCCTGAACCGAGGTCCCGTCGCGCAGCATCTCCATGGCGCGGTCGACGCGCACCCGGTTCTGGTACGTGTGCGGCGGAATCCCCACGGCCTCGGTGAAGCGGCGCGCGAGGTGGAACTTGCTCACCCCGGCGACGCCGGCGAGCTCGTCCAGCGGAACGTTGCGGATCCAGTGCTGATCCAGGTAAGCGCGGGCACGCGACACGTAAGGCGCGGCGCGGCCGTCGCCATCCGAGGAGGGCAGGGCGGTGCGGGGGGCGGCGTCGGTCATCGGCATTGGCGGAAGGAGGGGGCGCGCAAGAACCGGCGTGCAATTTGTCACTCCTCCTTCCACCGGTCTTGAAGAAAAATGCGCACTCCTTTCCACGTCACGGAGAACTCCCCCTACACCCGGTTCTCTCGCGCGCCTCCAACCTCCGGCCCCCGTGACGTTCAGGCCCCCACCGCGACCGCCGTCGCGGGAGCCGGCACGTCGGGCGGGAGGAGGTGGGCGATGGAGTTGGCATAGTAGCGCAGCACCGCCTCCTCGCCGGGCGCGGGGCGGAACAGGCCGTCCGCGTCCTCGGTCACCAGGTGGCGAAGGGTGAGCATGCGCAGCCCCACGGTGACGGCGTAGTCCAGGTCGCGGCGCGGGACGTAGACGCGCGCACCCGCCGCCTCCGCGCTCTGCGCCAGCGCGTGCACGCCGGCCTTGAGCTCCAGCTCGCTCAGCGGCCCCACGTTGCGCAGGAAGACGGTGGCCGCCATCGATACGGGGAGCACGGGGATGGCGGCGCCGACTGCGCGCATCAGCTCGGCGCCGAGCTCCTCTACCACGGCGTGCCTCTCGTCGCCGTGCAGGGCGCGCGGGTCGATGCCGCGCGCCGCGCAGTGCGCCCGCATGGAGACGGGCGTGCCGAAGCAGGCGCAGGCGTAGCCGAAGCGGTGCCAGCGGTTGCGGGCCATCAGCCACAGGTTGCGCCACACGAAGGCCAGCGAGTTGCGCGCCGCGTCCCAGCGCCCCGCCCGCGGCCGCTCGGGGAGCGTGTCGGCGAGGAGGGTGCGGTCCTCCAGCACGCGGTCGTAGTTGAGGCCCACCGGCACGAACACCAGGTCGCGCTCGCCGTGCGGATCGAAGGCGCGCAGGATGTAGTCCAGCAGCCCCAGCTTGGGCGGGCGCAGGGCGCCGTCACGGCTCAGGCCGCCCTCCGGGTACACGGCCTGGGTGACGCCGGCCTGCGTCGCCATGAAGACGTACCGCTCCAGCACGCGCCGGTACAGCGCGTTCCCCGAGCCGCGGCGCACGAAGTAGGCGCCCATGGAGCGGATCAGCATGTGGAGCGGCCAGATGCGCGCCCACTCCCCCACCGCGTACGACAGCGCCGCCCGGTCGGAGGCGAGGTAGCCGACGAGCACGTAGTCCATGTTGCTGCGGTGGTTCATCACGAACACCACCGTGCTGCCGCGGGGGATGCCGGCCAGCCCCTCCTCGTCGCTCCACCCCAGCCGCACCCGGTAGAGGAAGCGCGCGATGCGCCGCGCCATCCAGTACCCCACGCGGAAGTACAGGTACGCGTTGAAGGACGGCACGATCTCGCGCGCGTACCGCTCCACCTTTGCCATCACGACCTCGCGCGGCATGCGGTGCTCGCGGGCGTGGGCCTCCGCCGCCTCCACCACGCGCGCGTCGTACACCAGCCGGTCGATCAGCACCTGGCGCTTGGTGAGCTTGAAGGGCGGGATCTCGAACGGGAGCCGCGTGTTCAGCTCCTCGATCACCCGGTTCGTCCGCTGCCGCACCAGCCAGCGGACGCTGGGCACCATCAGCCTGTCCAGCGCCGCCCAGGCGGCGAGGACTCCCAGGAGGATGGCGGCCCAGAGGGGAAGTTCGACGGATCTGTCCATCTATACCGTTCGGAGGAGAGCGCCGGCTCGCGGGACCGGTGGGGCAGGATCACCGTACCGCGCGCGCTCACAATGTGTGGGTCGCGGCCGTGGGATGCCAGCAACGCACCGCACGCCGCCGCCAGTCCCGAACGCAGGCCGTTCTGTACACTCCTTGCAAACCACATCTCCCGCAGCCCCCAGGAACCATGTACACCTGGAAAGTCGTACTCCGCGGCGCCGCCTTGCTGGTGTTGCTGGCCGTCTGCACGCATCCGGCCGGGGCACAAAACAGGGGAAGTGACGCTGTCCAGCAGAGTCAGCCTTCAAACCGGTTGAAGCGCTATCGTGCCCCCGCCCGTTCGGACACGATCAAGTACCGGTGGAGCACGGGCGCCTTGACGGGTGAGCCGGCCGTGGCTGGACGCACCGCGCGCATCCGCCTGCTGGACGAAAATCCACTGTGCTACTCCTACGCCTACGAGGCCCGCCCACACCTCGCCTCGGTAGACATCGCACGCCTGCTCACTGGCCTGGGCACGATCCCCGGTGCTGCGGCCGCAGCGACGACCACGCAGGCAGCGGCCGCAGGCACAGCGGACAGCGCTGCTTTGGGCACGAACTGGTTGAACAGTGGCCGGGAATTGCAGAACCTCGTCGAAAGCGCGAGCGGAATGACCGTGGACGCGGCGCGTTCCAAGGTGACGGAGGCCATCACGGCGGTGGACTTGGTTCGGAGCACCGTCGCGAGCCTAGAAGCCACATTGGCGCTCATCGAGAAGCCGACCTGCGATGGTACCGTGCCGGCCTCTGCGGTCGTCGCCGAGTGGGACGAGACATCGAACCTTTCCGGGCTCGCCGGCAATGTCAGTACCGCCGTACTGGCTCTCGACATCGCGCGTGCGGCGGTGCTCTCGGTCGAAGATGACGGGGTTGATGCCACCAGCCTTGCCACACTGGTCGGCCTCGGCACCTCGCTCCAGAGCGCGCGGACCTCACTGGATTCCCTCGAGCGCGCACGCCCGGAGCTCGTGCGCCGCATGGCCCGCGCAGATGCGATCGTCCGGGCCCTCGCGGAGCGTACGGACAACGCGTTCCTGGAACCGTTCGTACCGCAGGGCACGGACACCCTCTATCTTGTGCTCACCCGGCGCGAGCTGCACCCCGCAGATGGGAAGCCCGCGAACCCGACGGTGCAGACCATCCCGCTCCCGGTGCGGAACGGAATGCGGTTCTTCCTCAGCGCGGGCGCGTTGGCGAGCGGGCTCCGCGCGCGGGACTACCAGCGCGTCACGCGTGCGTACGCGGACACGACAAGGGGTGTCTACTCCACCTACGCCAACGTCTCGCGCGGCAATACGTTTGGGTTCTCACCCGTGCTGCAAGGGAATGTGGCGTTCCGCGACGTACGGGGTGGCGGTGTCTCATTCCTTGGAAGCACGGGGATCGCGGTGCGCTCGGTGAATGGGAGCAACTCGCCCGAGTTCCTCCTCGGCGCCGGCCTCGGCTTTCTGGACCGGATGGTATTCACCGCCGGTGTACACATGGGCCGGCGCGAGCGGCTCCTGCTGGGGAATCCGACGGAGGTCGCCGGGGGGCCGGTGTCGGACAAGGTCACTGACGATTCCGCTATCGGAGTGGAGTGGAAGCCCGCATTCATGACGGCGTTCTCGATCCGGCTCACGAACTGAAGCATCTTCGCCGAGGGGGCAGTCGAGTGTAACGAGACGGGGGTGAGGGCCCTCACGCCGGCAGCTGCATCACCACCCGGTACGCCTGCGTCAGGTCGCGGCGGAAGGCGTCGGCGCAGCCCCAGAGGTAGATGCGGAAGACGCGGTAGAGGCGCGTGCCGAAGCGGCGCTCGATCTCGTCGCGGGCGCGGTCCAGCTTGCGCGCCCAGGCGCGGCAGGTGAGCTCGTAGCTGTGGCGGTCGTCGTGCACCGAGATGAGCTGGAACGGGGTGGCGGCCACCTCGGCCAGGTACTCGTGCAGGCACATCAGGGTGCCGTCGCCGGGGTAGACGCGGCGCTCCAAAAAGGTGGAGTGGCTGTGCTTGCGCCGCGTGGCGCTGGCATCCAGGTAGATGCGGCCTCCCGGCTTCAGCAGCGTCTGGTACTTCTTCAGCGTGGCGGGATAGTCCGGGAGGTGCTCGGTGACGCCCAGGTTCACGATGGCGTCGTACGGCTCGTCCGGAGTGTGCTCCATCAGGTGCTCCCGGACGACGCGGCAGGGGAGCCCCTCGCGGTCGATCAGGGCGCGGATGAACTCCTCCGAGACGCGCGAGATGGTCAGCGAGGTGACGTGGATCCCCAGGCGGCCCGCGTGCTCCGTCATCGCCCCCCACCCGCCGCCGATGTCCAGCACCCGGTCCCCTGGCCGCGCGCCCACGGACTCCAGCGCGAACTCGATCTTGCGCGTGATGGCGTCTTCCAGCGGCTCGTCGTCGTGCTCGAAGACGCCCTGCGAGTAGCAGCGGTGGCGCGTGTCCAGGAAGCTGAGAAAGAACTCGGAGTCGGTGTCGTAGTGCTCGGCGATGAACGCCGCATCCGCCTTCGTGCGCCCGAACATCAGCGGGCGAAGAAAGCGCCATGCGTAGCGGAGCGGGTGGCGGTCGCTGAGCGACGCGCGGATCTCGAAGGCGCGCTCGAAATCCCCTTCCACGTCCAGGCTCCCGTCCACGTACGCGTCCGCCACCGCCAGCTTGTCCATGGAGGCGAGCGCGGCGGCCGCGCGCTTGTCGCGGATCACCAGGGTGAACACCGGCGCGCCGTTCCCAAAGGAGCGGAGCGAGCCGTCCATCATGCGAATGGCGAAGGCGGGTGCGCCCGTGGCGGCGATGCGGCGTTCCGCCTGGCGCAGGGTGGGGATGGCGGTGGCGATCATGGCGTGGGGGAGGGTAGGGTGGGGGACGGCGCCGCGCGGGGGCCCAGCAGGGCGTCCAGCCGGCCTGCTTCGCGCCACCCGGCGATCGCCTGGCGCGCGTGCTCGTATCCCGCCTCTACGATCTCGTCCAGGCGCGGGAAGTCCATCATCCCGAACCGCTCGATCGGCGGCCGGAAGGCGAAGTCGGCGTCCAGCAGTGTGACGCGCTGGCGGTAGGTGGCCTGCAGGACGGTGGCCCGCATCGCGACTTCGAGGAGCGAGGGGAAGCGCACGCGCGCCCCGCCCATGAAGCGCGCCCGCAGCACCTCCCACACGCTGGGCACGCGCTCGCAGGTGAACCCTTCATCGGATTCGATGGACACCTCGGCGGCGAACACGGTGCCGCACCCAAGCTGCCGCGCCACGTCCACGGGCACGTTGTTCACCAGCCCGCCGTCCACCAGCAGATGGTTGCCATGCAGCACGGGGACGGCGAAGGCGGGGAGGGAGCTGCTGGCCAGCACCACGCGCCGCACCAGCCCCTCGCGGTGCACCACCATCTCGGCCGCCGTCAGGTCGCTGGAGACGCAGAAGAAGGGTGTCCACAGGTCTTCCACCTCCAGGTCGCCGTGCACCTGCTTGCCGGTGATCTCGGGGAGGCGCGTCCCCACCAGCGAAAGGACGGGGAGGGTCCATCCCTTCTGCGGCGCCATCTTGAGGTAGACGTGGCGCTTGGTCTCCACGATGCGCGCCGCGTCGAACCCCTGCGCGTACTGCGCGGCCACCAGCGCGCCCATGCTGGTGCCGCCGATCAGGTCAATTGGGATGCCGGCCTCGTCCATCGCGCGCAGCATGCCGACGTGCGCCAGCCCGCGCGCCCCGCCGCCCCCCAGCACCACGCCCACGGTGCGCCCGGCGAGGAGGCGCGCCACCCGCCCGAAGTCCCCGTCGCGGTCCCAGCGCAGGTGCTGGTGGCCATCCACGCCCCGGTCCGCGAGCCAGTCGCGGGTCTTCGAAGGCGCCGTGGATCCGTCGGGGTGCACCAGGATTAGGGTGCGCGGCGCGGGGAGCCGCCCGTCGTCCGCCGCGGCGAGCGAGCGCTCCAGGTCGCCGAGCTTCGGATCGGCGCGGGCGTCGGCTACCAGCAGGACGCGGTCGGCGCGGCGCAGGCAGCGGCGGGTCCAGGCGGTGGGGCGCTCGTCCGCCTCGTAGAGCACGAAGCGGTTCGCCGTCTCCTGCCCCTCCAGCCAGGCCAGGAGGTGCGCCACCTCGTCGCTCTCCCACGCCTGCGCGATCCCGGGCTCGGCCATGCGCGCCTCCACCTCCGCCGCGTCCAGGCGCAGGACGGAGCCGTGCGGAGCCAGCGCCCGCGCCAGCCGCTCCACGAACTCGCGCACCGGCGCCCCCGGCGTGGCGGGGAGGATGGCGACGGCGGAGACGCGCGGCGGGCCGGAGGCGGGCGGCCGGTGCAGCCGCTCCGCCAGCCGGAAGGCGACCGCGCGCAGCAGCCCCGGCCTGCGGGTGGAGAGGGCGTCGAACTCCGCGGGGGTGAAGCCGACCAGGACGCTGTCGCGCACGGCCTCCACGCGCTCGGGGCGCCGGTCGCTCCCAAAGAAGGCCGCCTCCCCGATGCTCTCCCCCGGCCCCGCCTCGCCCAGCACGCGCGGCAGGTCGTCGACGCCGAAGGCCACGATGCGCACCCGCCCGCTGAGCACGAAGTACAGCTCGCCGGCGTGGGTGCCCTGCTCGAAGAGTAGCTCGCCGCGCGCGCGGTGCAGCCACCCCGCGGTCGCCTCCACGTCGTCCAGCAGCGCCCGGTCGAACGCGCCGAACACCCCGTGCAGCCGGCAGAGGAGCTGCCTGTGCCGGACGCGGTCGCGCGCTTCGCGTATTTCGGGGAACTCGGCGACCAGGCGGTCCGCGTCGTGGCCCTCCACGCACGCCAGCCGCACGGGCGAGTCCGCCACCAGCGCCAGCGGCCCGCCGGTGCCGGCGAGCACCTGCATCTCGTCCAGCGCCTCCCCCGCCTCGAAGGTGCGCACGGTGACTTCGGGCGCGCCGGGCGCCCGGTCGGCCGCTCGCAGTCGCCCGTCCAGCACGAAGTAGAGCGCCTGCGTGGGCTGGCCCGGCCCGAACAGCGCCTCCCCCTCGCCGAGCGCGACGGTGCTCGCCGCCGCCGCCAGCGCGCGGGCGACATCGGGGGCGAGTGCGCTCCACAGCGCGTCGGAACGGATCGGGTCCGGGAGGGTGGACGCGTCGTGGGTCATGCGCGTCGGGTATGGTACGGGAGGGGGTGGGTCACGGCGAGACTAGCAGGATAGTGCGCGACGGCGGGGACTGCAATGATTGTGGGGGCCCCTCACCCCCGTCTCGTTACACTCGACTGCCCCCTCTCCCGATAACAGGAGAGGGCTCCGCCCTCCTGTTCTCGGTAGAGGGGGCGGATGTTCGCGTGCCGCGCCGATGCCGTCGTGGGGGCGCGATTCATCGCGCCAACCCTCGCCCCCGCCTCGACCCCCGCCCGCCACACCGATGCCGTAGGGGCTGCCCCACGTGGCTGCCCGTGTCCGCCCCCGCGACGAACCATGCCATCACGGACCAACGCGCGCGACCTACCGCGGAATGTCGTCGCGGCGGCCGGGGCGCAGGGGCACGATCGACGCCGGGCCGCCGTGCGTGGGCCGGGTGAAACCCGGCACGCGTGTCAGGTCGAACAGCTTGAGGCCGGCACCCGTGATGTCGTCCATCCGCAGCACGCGGTCGGACCTCGGCAGCGCGACGTACAGGCGGTCGAACATGTCCGTGGCGACACCCCTCGGGTGGCTGATCCCGGTTCTGTACTCCGCCCATCCGGCACCCGTGATGTCGTCGATCTTTACGATGCGGTTGTTGAAGTAGTCGGATGCGTAGATCCGCCCCTTGCTGTCCACCGCGAGCCCCGTGATGGAGTTGAACTGGCCCCTCCCGCCCCCGTGCGACCCGAACGCCGTCCACCCGTTGCCGGTGATGTCGTTCATGCGCACGATGCGGCTGCCGTCCGCAACGTAGATCCGCCCCATCGGGTCGATGGCCGTGTGCTCCGGGTACGCCAGCTGCCCCGGCCCCGTCCCCGGCCCGCCCACCAGGCGCAGGTCGCGGCTCGCCATGTCGTAGCGGAAGATCTGCTTCGTGGAGCTCGACACCCCGTACATCACCAGCCCCGAGGCGTCCAGGTCGAAGTCGGTGGTCTGGTTGAGCCGCCCGTCGATCACCTGCCAGCCGGGGGTGGGGAGGAGGACGCGGTTCTGCGGAATCCCTCCCGGAATCAGCGCCACGAGCCGCCCCTGCGGCCCCAGCCCCAGGCGCGGCGCCGTCGTCTCGGGCCCCCTGCGGAAATCGTTCGCGAGCTCCTGCACCGCCGCGCCGGCCATGTTGTCGATCCGGATCGCGTGCCCGCTGTACAGGCCGATCAGCAGGGGCACGTCCGGGCGCGGCGTTGGCGCGACCGGGATGACGCGCATCGGCGGCCGCCCGGTGATGGGCGTCCCTACGCGCTCCACCTGCGCGGCGGCGGGCGAGCCGGCGGCGATGGCGATGGCGGCGGCGAACAGGACTCGGGCGATGGAGAGGCTGCGCATGGCACTCCGGGGGGCGGGGAGCCGCGGGCGCGGGATGCGCCTGCGTCGGGCGGGATGGACGGCCGGGGGTGTAGCAGGCGGAGGCCGGCCGGGCAATATGCGACGCGGCCGGACGGTGGGGAAGAGTGGCGATGCACCGCGCCGCGACGGGATCGTTGCGCGTGTCGGGAGCGGCGCGCATCTTCGGCGGGTTTCCTCTCCCCGCGGCTCCCCAATCCTTCTTGGAGGTTCCCCCATGATGCGCAGCATCGGCGCGGTCGTCCTCGGCTTCGTGCTCATCGGTGTGCTTTCCGTCAGCGGAGACATGGTGCTCCGCGCCGTCATGCCGGGCGCCTTCGACGCTCGGGGCGCGGTGGGCAGCACGCCGGTGCTCCTCCTGGTGCAGGGGTACGTGGCGGTGTTCGCGATCTTTGGATGCTACGTGGCCGCGCGGCTGGCGCCGAACCGGCCCATGGCGCACGCCCTGGTACTGGGCGTGCTGGGGCTGGCCTTCAACATCGCGGGGAGCATCGCGCGGTGGGACCACGCCCCGGCCTGGTACCACGTCCTCGCCATCGCGCTGGTGATGCCGTACGCCTGGCTCGGCGGCCGCCTGCGCGAGCGCCAGCTGGAGCGCACCGGCGCCGCTCCCCGCGCGGCCGCCGCGGCCTGACGGCTGCCCGCGGGTACGAAGCAAGAGGGAGCGCCCAGGCCAGGGCGCTCCCTCTTTTCACGTACCTCCGCCGGCGTCAGTTAGCCGGAGCGGGACGGGCCTTCTGCGGCTTGCGGGCCACGTCCAGGATCGGCGCGTCACGGCCCGCACGCATGGCCGGCTGCGTGCCCTTGGCTGGCAGCCGGGCCTGGATCTCCGCGGCTTCGCGGGCCGCGCGCTCCGGCACGCGGCTCTGCCCCTGCTGCGCGGAGAGGGAGAGGGGTGCGCAGGCGAGGGCGAGCGCGATGAGTAGTGTACGCATCGTCAGGGTTTGCCTCTTCAAGGTGTGGAAGTGGTGAGGGACAGGGTATACGTGCCCGTCGCGCTGTAGAAGTAGCTGCTCGTCCGGATTGTGTACGCTCCGGCGCGCGGCGCGGTGTATGTGATCCTGGAATCGGTGCCTCCCCCCCCGTCGTCGTTCTCCGCCACAGAGCTGTTCGAGTCGTCCGTCAGGATCAGGTACGTGTCGAAGTTCGTGGAGCGCTGGAAGATCGTGATCTGCTGTCCGGCCCGCAGGTACACGAGATAGTCGTCGCGGTACCTGGCGTTGCTCAGCGTGCAGTCGCCGCTCGCCAGGCTGCCGCTGAACGTCGCGCCTGGGACGATCCAGGCCTCTACGCAGCCGGTCCGCGCCGGCAGCGCGCGCGAGGAAAGCTCGTACGCCCCCGTCTGCCCGCCCGCGAACGATGAGGTGCCCAGCATGTACTGCCCCGCCGGGGCGATCACCCGGATGGACGAGTTGTCCCCCCCCGCGCCGTCGTCGTCGAAGGCCAGTGTACGCCCGGCCGCGTCGTACAGCACGAGGAAGGCGTCGATCGCGGTGCTGGTGAGGAGGAACTCCTCCACCATCGCCGACGACGAGCTGGTCTGGTAGAAGTCGATGAGCGCCCCCGAGCTGAGCCTGCAGTCGCCCGCCGCGAGCGTTCCGCTCAAGGGGGTGCGCAGGGCGAACGGGGTGGCCGTGGTGCAGGGGTCCAGTGCCGTGGCCGTGAAGGTGGTGCTTCCGGCGGAGCCTGCCGTAGCCGTGAGCGTGTTGATGCCCACCGTGCCCAGCGTCCAGCTTCCCAGCGTCGCGCGGCCGTCCGCCCCCGTGGTGGCGGACGCCCCGGTGATGCTTCCGCCCCCGCTGGCCACCACGAACGTCACGATCACCCCCGGCACCAGGTTCCCCATTGCGTCCGTCACGATCAACGAGGGCGCCACCGGAACCGGGGACCCGGCGCGTGCCTGCTGGTTGTCGCCCGCGGCCTTGATGATCGCCGCCGGCGCTCCCGCGGTGCCCGTGGCGGTAAACTGCACCGGAGGCAGTGCCGCCACCGTCGCCGTCAGCGTATTTACTCCCGCGGCGGTTCCCAACGTCCAGCTCCCCGCGCTCGCCACGCCGTCGGCATTGGTGGTGGCGCTGCCGAGCGTGACGCTTCCTCCGCCGCCCGTCACGGTAAAGGTCACCGGCACGTTCCGCACGCCCCGCCCCCGGTGGTCCTGTACGCGCACCACGGGCGGCGTCGCGACGGGGGTCGCCACCGTCGCCGTCAATGTGGTGGGCGTGGTGGCGGTGACGGTGGCGGGCGGACGGGGGCCGGTGCTTCCGCCGTCGCATGAGGCGGCCATCCCGGCCAGCAGGACGAGAGCGGTGCCGCGCCAGCTTGTTCTTGTTCGTTTCATCGGCCTTGCGGGGGTTGGTGGTAAGACCGCGCGGGAGTCCGGGCGGCGATGGAAAGCGCGCCACGGCGCGTGCCTTCAAGCGAAGAGAGACCCCATGTACGCGCCCACTGCCGCCATGCCTCGGGTGGGAACCATACGGGCCGCCGATCCCGTGTTACTCGAAAATTGGGAAGACCAGCGCTGGAGAGTTCTGCCGGATTTGGCTCTGTAGGAGCGTAGTCCATGGAGAGGGATAGGCACGCGGTCGACAGAGCGCGTGAACCGACAGGGTAAAAAGTGCTGGGAAGTACCCGCAGCGCTGCCTTCTAACCCCTCGCGACAAAGGAGAGCTACGTTTGCGCCACTCTCTTATTACTATACTAAGTGTGTCGTAAGTCGGAAGCAAGGCTGTCGGAGTCGTGCCGGTTGCCACGCCCGCGCACGGCCTCTTCTGGATCATTGTCGGACAGCTCTCGCTATTTTCCCTGGCCACGGATCTCCTGCGCCAGCACTTGACAACCGCGTGCCTCAAACAGAGATACAGAGAGAACAACCCAGAGCCTTTTCTCTGTGGCTCGCGGTTCCCTCCGTGTTCTCTGTGTGAGGCTGTTTCTGCCGGTCTCTGCGCGCTAGTTCCCCAAGCTGCGGATCTCCTGGGCTCGCGCGCGGCTCACCGGCACGCGGGCGCCGTCCAGCATCTCCGCCTCCAGGTTGCCGCGGGCGTCGGGCCTGAAGGCGCGCACCTGGTCCAGGTTCACGATGTGCGCGCGGTGCACCCGCGCGAAGCGGCGCGGGTCCAGGCGGGTGACGAGGCGGCTCAGCGAGAGATGGAGCACGTGGCGGGCGTTGCCGTCGTGGGCGATCACGTAGTCGCCGTCGGCCTCGAACCACGAGACGCGCTCCACCGGGAGGGCGGCGAGGGCGCCGCCGATCCGCACGAAGAGCCTGCTGATGGGCCCGCCGCCGAGCGCGCCGCTCAGCCGCTCGATGGGGTCCGCCGGCGCGGGCTCGCCGAGCGCGGCGCGCACGCGTTCCACGGCGGCGGCCAGGCGCGTGGGGCCGAACGGCTTCAGCAGGTAGTCCACCGCGCCGAGCTCGAAGGCGGTCACCGCGTGCTCGGAGTAGGCGGTGGTGAAGATGACGAACGGCGGCCGCTCCAGCCGGCGCAGCACCTCGGTGCCCAGCAGCCCCGGCATCTGCACGTCCAGGAAGACGAGCTCGGGACGCAGCGCCTGTATCCCCGTGACCGCCGACTCCCCGTCCGCCGCCTCGCCCACGACCTCCACCCAGTCGTAGGCGCGCAGCATCGCGCGCAGGCCGGCGCGCGCGACCGGCTCGTCGTCCACCACGTAGGTCCTGACCTTCACCCTTCCCTCCCGCGCCGCCGCGGCACCACCAGCACCGCCTCGTAGCCGCCGTCCGCGGCCGGGCCGCACGCCAGACGCGCGGTGCCGCCGTAGAGCACCGCCAGCCGCTCGCGCAGCCTCGCCAGCCCGGTTCCCGCGCCGTTCCCCGCGGCACGGGCGGGGCCGTCGCCCGTGTTGCGCACCGAGAGCGTCAGCTCACGCGCGCTCCCCGCGGCGCTGACCACGATCTCCGTGGCGGCCACGCGCGGCGCGGCGCCGTGGTGCACCGCGTTCTCCACCAGCGTCTGCAGCGCGAATGCGGGGACGCGCTCGCCCAGCAGGCCGTCGGGGAGCTCCGAGCGCACGGCCAGCCGCTCTCCGAAGCGGATCCGCTCGATGGCCAGGTAGCGCGACACGAAGCTCCATTCGTCGCCGAGCGTCACCTCGTCGCGCTTCTCCTCCAGCGTGGTGCGCAGCAGGTCCGCCACGAGCTCCGCGGCCTCGGCGGCGCGCTGCGGCTCGATGGGGATGAGCTGCACCACCGTGTGCAGCGCGTTGAAGAGGAAGTGCGGCTGGATCTGCGCCCGCAGCGCCGCGAGCTGGGTGCGCGCGGACATGGCCTCGGCGCGGGCGGCGCGCGCGGAGCCCTCGAAGGCGTGCGCCACCCCGGCCACGATGGCGTAAAGAAAGGTCCCGATGATCAGCATCTCGCTCCCTGGCCCGGCCATCCGCCGGACGGCTTCGAGCCGCGCGACGAACGGGGCGCCCAAGATCAGCGTCTCCCCCGCGCTCGCCAGCAGGAGCCAGGCGGCGGCGGCCAGCGGCGCGGCGGCGACGTGCATCGCCAGGAAACGGAAGCGGAACGGCCGCGGCCACGGTACCCGGCGAACCAGGCGGCTGACGACGAACGCCACCAGCAGCCCGGCGGGAATGCGGATGGCGGCGGTCGCGATCTCGTCCGCGGTGAACGACGACACGGCTTCGCGGACGGACTGTTGGATCAGGTGCAGAGCGAGCAATCGCGTATCGGGGAAAGGGGGGATGGCGGAGCGCTGAATGATGATACCCACCCGCACGCCATCCCCGCGACGGCCCGCGCCGCCATTCGGCGGTCCCGATCTGCCATCCGGCGAAAAGCGGCTTTCCGGATGTCACGCGGCACTCCAATTTGCGGCAGCCGCACGACCATTCCTTCATCCGTCACGATCATGAAACGTCCAATCCGTATCGCGCTGGCGAGCCTCCTCGCCCTCCCGTTCGCCTCGCCGATTCACGCGCAGCGGCCGAGCCCGGAGCGCTTCGCCGCGAGCATCGACTCCTTCGTCCAGGCGGAGGTGCTCGCCCGCGGCATCACGGGCGTCTCGCTCGTAGTCGCGCGCGGCGACGAGCCCCCCATCGAGCGCTCGTGGGGATTGGCGGACACCGCCACCCAGCGGCGCGCCGACAACTCGACCGCGTACCGCATCGGAGCGATCAGCAAGCAGTTCACCGCCGCGCTGCTGCTCAAGCAGGTGGACCGTGGAAGGCTGTCGCTGAACGACACCATCGGCCACTACCTGGCGGGCCTCAAGCCGGTGTGGAACCGCATCACCATCGAGCAGATCCTCAACCACACCGGCGCCCTGCCGCGCGACTGGCGCGTGATGAGCCGCGCGGGCGACGACATGCCGCGCGACTCGCTGTTCGCGATGGCCGCGCGCGCCACTGCACCCAGGTGGCCGGCGGGGGCGGGGTTCGCCTATTCCGACACCGGTTACATGCTTCTCGCGGTGCTGGTGGAGAAGCTGTACGGCAAGTCGTACGGCGACGTCCTCCGCGACGAGATCGCGCGCCCGCTGGGACTGGCGACGCTCGGATGGTGCGGCGACCGGGAGGTGGCGGGGCGGGTGGCGAAGGCGTACCACCGCACGCCCGCCGGCACCCTCGTCGCGGCACCGTACATCCATCCTTCGCAGATGCTGGCGGGCGGCATCTGCTCCAGCGCCGGCGACATCGCCCGGTGGAACCGCGCGCTGCACGGCGGCAAGGTGCTCTCCGCCGCCTCGTACGCCGCGATGATCACGCCGCGCGGCGCGGCCGCGACGGCGGCCGTACCGTACGGGCTGGGGCTGTACGTCCGCCCCACGCCTGGCGGCGGCACGGTCATCGTGCACGACGGCACCTCGCCGGGCTACACGGGCGAGAACGTCTGGTATCCCGCGGAAGGGCTCTCCGTGACGATGTTCACCAACACCACGGGGCGCCTCAGCTCGGATATCAACCTCACCGAAGCCATCGGCCGCATCGCGCTCGGCCGCCCCCCCGTGCCCGTGGTCCACGACGCACCCCCCGCCCCGGCTGCGCCATGATCCGGTCTGATGAACTACGGGCTCGCATCCGCCGCCTCTTCGCGCGCGGGCCGCGGACGGGGCTCGGCGGCGTGCCGCTCGACGTGAAGCTCGGCTGCCGGATGCTCGTGAAGCATCCGGGGCTGACCATCGTGGGCGGGCTGGCGATGGCGTTCGCGGTGTGGGCGGGCGCCATCACCTTCGAGATGGTGACGCAGTTCGTCCACCCCACCCTGCCGCTGCGGGACGGCCATCGCATCGTGCAGGTGCGCGTCTGGGATGCGGAGGAGGGCGTCGTCGAGCCCCGCGCCCTTCGCGACTACGCCGTCTGGCGCGACGCGCTCACCACCGTAACCGACATCGGCGCCTTCCGCGACCATTCCCGCAACCTCGTGGCGCCCGGCGGCGACGCGCTTCCCGTGCAGGTCGCGGAGATCACCGCCACCGCGTTCCGCATCGACCCCAGCGCCCCGCTGCTGGGCCGCGTCCTGGGCCCGGCGGACGAACGCCCCGGCGCGCCGCCCGTGGTCGTGCTGGGCCACGACGTGTGGCGCACGCGCTTCGCGGGCGACGCGGGCGTGATCGGGCGCAGCGTGCGGCTGGGGGAAGCGTACGCCACGGTGGTCGGCGTGATGCCGGAGGGCTTCGGCTTCCCCGTGTCGCACGACGCCTGGATCCCGCTCCAGACCGACGTGCTGCACCAGCCGCCGCGCGACGGGCCGCCGGTCACCGTCTTCGGCCGGCTGGCACCGGGCGTCTCCTGGAAAGAAGCGCGGGTGCAGCTCTCGGTGCTCGGCGCCCGCATGGCGGCGCAGCACCCCGGCACGCACCGGCACCTGCGCCCCCAGGTGGTGCCGTACACCTCGTCGTACGCGGAGATGTCGCCCAGCAACCAGGCGTTCATGCTCTCGTTCAATCTCTTCGTGCTGATGCTGCTGGTGCTCGTCTGCGGCAACGTCGCGCTGCTGCTCTTCGCCCGCGCCGCCGCGCGCGAGACCGAGCTCGTGGTGCGCAGCGCTCTGGGCGCCACTCGCGGGCGGATCGTCGCGCAGCTCTTCGCGGAGGCGCTCATGCTGGGCGCCGTGGCCGCCGCGGTCGGCCTCACGGCAGCGTACATCGTGCTGCGGCGCTGGGGGATGGAGTTCCTGGAGGGGAACCTCGGGCGGCTCCCCTTCTGGTACGACGTGCGCCTGTCGCCCGCGGCCGTGCTGTACGCGTGCGGGCTCACGCTGCTGGGCGCCGCCATCGCGGGCGTGCTGCCGGCGCTCAAGATCACTCGCGGCCTCAGTGGACGCCTGCGCCAGGCGACGGCGGGCGGCGGCGGCGTGCGCTTCGGCGGCGTATGGACGGCCGTCATCATCACGCAGGTCGCCTTCACCGTCGCGTTCCCGGCCGTCACCTGGGTGGTGCAGCGCGAGCTGGCGCGCGTCCGCTCCTTCCCCGCCGGCTTTGCGGCCGAGCAGTACCTCGCCGCCCAGCTGGAGATGGACGCGCCGGACGCGGCCGCGAAGCCGGACGAAGCGAAGTTCACCGCCAGGCTCGAAGCCCTGCGCCAGCGCCTCGCCGCCGAGCCCGAAGTCGCCGGAGTCACCTTCGTCGACCGTCTTCCGCGCACCGGCCACGTCGAGCGCTTCGTCGAGCTGGACGAGCCGCCGCCCGCGCCGGGCCGCACGCCACCCGCGGTCGTTCCGCTGCGCGAGGTGAGCACCGCGCGGATCGATCCTTCGTACTTCGACGTGCTGCGAGCGCCCATCCTGGCCGGGCGCCGCTTCCACCCCGGCGACCTCGCCCCGGACTCGCGCGCCGTGATCGTGGACCGCGGCTTCGTGGACCAGGTGCTCCAGGGGCGCAGCGCGGTCGGCGTACGGGTGCGCTTCGCCCGCGAGCAGCGCGGCGGCCCGCTGGCAGACGACGCGCGCCCCTGGTACGAGATCGTCGGCGTGGTGGACGAGCTCGGCATGGGCGCGGCGACGCAGCAGGGCCGCGCCGCGGGCTTCTACCTGCCGGCGGCTCCGGGAAGCACGGGCCCGCTCTTCGTCATCCTCCACGCCCGCGGCGACCCGCTGTCGCTGGCCCCCCGCCTCCGCGAGATCGCGACGGCGGTGGACCCCGCGCTGCGCATCTCCGAGGTGCAGCGGGTGGATCAGGTCACGAGCGGGGTGCTGTGGTTCCTGGGGGTGTGGCTCAGAATCACGCTGGCGCTCACCGGCATCGCGCTGCTCCTGGCGCTGGCGGGCATCTACTCGGTGCTCTCCTTCACCGTCGCGCGGCGCACGCGCGAGATCGGCGTGCGCGTGGCGCTGGGCGCGAGCCCCCGCCGCGTAGTGGCCGCCATCTTCCGCCGCCCCCTGACGCAGGTGGGCCTCGGCGTCGCCGCGGGCGGAGCCGTCATCGCCGTCGCGGCCCTCGCCTCGTCCGGCGGCGGATTCACCGCCAGCCAGGTGGCGCTCCTGCTCTGCTACGCCGCGTTCATGCTGGGCGTGTGCCTGCTCGCCTGCGTCGTCCCCACCCGCCGCGCCCTGCGCGTCGAGCCGACGGAGGCGCTCAGGGCGGAGTAGGGTGTATGACCCGGTACGCGCTCGGCTTCCTTTGAGCTCCGGCCGAGGCGCAAGGCTCCGGGAGGACGAACCGAATTTGGCGAAGGCACTCACGAAGCGCCCCGGCTCGCACTGAGCGGGGGCGCTTCGGGCGCATCACAAGAGCCGGTTGCCTGCGCGCCTTTTGAGACTTTATTGCGGAACGTTGCTTGAGGATATACTTTCATCCGCGCCCCCACGACCCTTCGTCACGGTGGCAACCGCGGAGCTTTGATCACGAGGTGGCTGATGGTTTCACCGTTGACTCGGGAGTTCCGAGCGGAATGGCCGACAATCCGCAAGATGGGCTTCCGCAAGTTTGCAGTCGAATACGGGTGGCGCCGGTTCGCGCTGCCCGTCGGACTGGCGACTTGGGCAATCTGCTGGGTTGTAGTGCCGGTCCTGTATGTTCCTGCCTCGCCGCCTGACCTATTGTTCCTGGGTACACGCCGGTTCTGGCTCGCCACGCTCTCTTCCCTCGTTCTCTGGCCGATCGGCGGTTGGTTGTTCGCCAAAACGCAGTGGGTGAGATACGAGCGGCGTTACCGGAGTTCCATGCAGGAGGCACCTCCCGGCGACGCAAATGGTAGCGCGGTTCGGGAGCGATAGATTCTGTGCAGTGTAGGGTAAAAAGCGCCGGGCTCGCATCTGCGAGCCCGGCGTTGTAGCGCTTACCCGGTGCCTCGGGTTCGCTCCTTGCCACACGCGCGAAGCCCCTCCCCCGCGCGTGGCGGAGGAGGGGCTTCGGTGCCGGCGGCGCGCCTCAGGGACGCGGCGGTACGGCGGGCGGGGGCGCGGAGTGGAAAGGGGCGATGAGCGCCAGGTGCCCCTTGCACCCCCAGTCGCCGCAGCGGGCGGGGCGGTCCCGATCGACGCGCGGGCGCAGATGGTCCGCGGTGCGGCCGCAGGTGTCGCAAAGGTATTCGTACGCGGGCATGGTACTGCCTCCCCGGTAACGGGGTTGGGGAAACCGCCAGGTGGGACGGAAGTGGCTACGCGGCCGCTTCGTCCCGTGCGCCGCGGGCCTGGAGCGCCAGGTCCGACGCGAGCCGGAGGGCGCGCTCGTCGGTCAGCGGGAGGTACCACTGGAAGCGCATCACCGAGACGGCGTCACCGCCCAGGCGCATCCGGACGCCGAAGCGGCTCGCTTCCAGCGACGGCCCATCGGCGACGTCCCTGATGAACGGATTCGCGTTCAGGTGTGCGGCCACGCGGGCGCGCATCTGCTCCCAGGGCGGGATCCGGGCGAACTCGACTGATTGCACGGGAAAACATCCGCGAAGAAAGAAACACGTGGTGCGACTGACACAGTCTGTGTTACATCGTCGGTACGCACAAGTTGAACGAACGTTGTACATCCGACGCGGCTGCCGAGTTCCGTCCCGCCCATTCCGCCGGTCGAGAGGCGTCGCGAAACCGCCGGGCATGGGAGCCGTACCGGGTGGGGCGGATCGCCACGTCCATCGACCCAGGGGGCACCATGACCGACGACTTCACGCCGGAAACGCAGCCGAGCGGGGGGCTGGAGCCGCCGCACCGTCTTCCCCCCACCGCCGTTGGCGTGATGACGCCCGAGCCGGAGCCGGGCCCCTACTCGCACCACCATTCGCACGCCCGCATCCCGTCGCCGGCCGAGGTGCTGCGCCCCGTCTTCCACGCGGTCGCGGGCGCACTGCGCGGGGTCGCCAGGGTGCTGGAACGGCTCTGACCAATGGCGGCCGCATGGCTCACGCGGGGCATCGGTGACTCATGTGGCCGCGCGGGCTTACGGGCGGCGGTCCGCGTCGTTGCGCGCGCGGGTCGCGCGGATACGCTCCCGGAGAACGGAGTCGCGCGCCTGCTGGCCGTCCTGTTTGCTCAGCTCGAGGCGTTCCCACATGATCCGGTCGCCGGGCATGGTCAGCACGTCGCGGCGCGCCTCGATGGCCTCGGTGCGGAAGCCGGCGGCCGCGGAGTCGCCGCCCACCGTCACCCGGCGGCCGAACACGGTGACCTGCCGCCGCGCGAGCGACTGCCGCGCCGCCTCGGCCGCGCGCACGGAGTCGGCACGCACGGCGGCGGCGAAGTCCGGGGCCAGCCGCGCGTGGTCCGGGCGCTCCGGCGGCGGAAGCCTGCGCGTGTCCACGTAGAGGCGGGGATCGCGCACGCCGCTCCAGGGCCGGGATGATGCGGCTGCCGGCGCGGAAGGACCCGCCGGGCCCTGACTCGCGGCGGGCGCGGCGGCGCTGGTCTCCACGGCCGTCGTCCGTGCCGCCACCCGCGTTTCGGGCGTGATGCGTGGCGATCCCGGCGCCCGCCCCTGTCCCGCGACTCCGCCCAGCCCGGGCAGCGCGAGCGCGTCCGGTGCGGGGAAGTCGATCCACACCACCTCCTGCCGCGGCGCGGCCGGCCGCATCTTCGGGGCGTGCGCGGGGTGATGCCACCGCACGGCCGCAACGAAAAGGATCGCGTGGGCGACCGCCGATGCCGCGAGGGGGCTGGCGCGGGGGAGGCGCGAGGGCGGGCGGGACGAGAGGGAAGCGAAACTCATCCGGGGGATGCCCGCGCGCGAGGTGCAGGGAACGTGGGGGAAGGACAGCCGCGCTCGCGCTGCGCGAGGACGATGGAGCACGGATTGCGGAGCCGATCATCCCGCGCCTCATGCCACGCCGCCGGGGAGGCGGGGACGACCGGTCTACCGGGAAAGCGCCGCATTGGTTCCTTCCGCGCCGGCCGGGCGGCGCGCGCACGACGATCGACTCGCAATGGAGGATGACCCTCGTGGCCGAACCGGGCGCAGCAGGGGCTCAGCGGGCGGGCGGGTGGACGGGGGCGCTGCGCGAGTTCTCCATCATCGTGGCCGGCGTGCTCTGCGCACTGGGCGCGCAGGCGTGGTGGGACGGGCACCAGGAGCGCGGGCGCGAGCGCGACTACCTGCGGCAGCTCCTGGCCGACACGCGGGAGAACGAGGCGCGGCTGGACGCCGTCATCGCGTCCGACTCGACATCGGTGAGCGCGGCTGCGCGCCTGATCGACGCGCTCACCCGCAGCGACGCGCCGCCCTCAGCCGACAGCGTGATCGCCTGGATGTCCGGCGCGGCCTCGGCCGCGGACTTCCGGGTTGTCGCGGGGAACTACCGCGCCATCCTGGGCACGGGAGAGCTGCGGTTGGTGCGCAACGACACGCTGCGGGCGCTGCTGGCGGCGTACTCCTCGTCGCTCGATACGGAGGCGGACCGGCAGCGCCTCTTTCGCGAGACGATGACGGGGCTGGCGCTGCCGATGGCGCGGGGGCTTCCCTTCATGCGCCGCGCCCTTCTGGGCGATATCCGCATCGAGGAGGTAGACGTTCCGCGGATGCGGCGCGACCCGGAAGCGGCGGCGGTGCTCTTCGCCGTGCACGCCGCCTACATGAACCGCATCAGTGGGATGAAGACGCTCCGCCGCGACACTCGCCGCCTGCGCGGCGCCCTCGAAGCCGAGCCGTCGCTGCGACCCGAGCGGTAGCCGGGAACAGCCTCACACAGAGGGCACAGAGGGAACCGCAAGGAACAGAGAACCCCTTTCCGTTCATCTTGCGGTATCCTCCGTGTCTCTGTGTGAGGCTGCTGTTGGGGTTCTTCGCAGTACACTGTCACGCGCGGCAGCCGCTGCTTAGATTGCGCCCATTGCCAGCCCGCAAGAGCGCACCGGGAACGGGATGAAGGTCGCATACTTCACGGAAAGCCTTCTCCCCCACGTGGACGGGGTGTCGCGCACCCTGGCCCAGCTCTTCGCGACGCTGGAGAAGCGGGGAGTCGACTTCCGCATCTTCTCGCCCTTCAAGCCCGGGCCGGAGATCTCGTGGAGCACCCGCGTCCACGAGATCCCCTACATCCGCTTTCCGCTGTACAAGGACTACCGGCTGGCCTCCCCCATCGGCCACCGCGCCTCCGCCCGGCTCGACGAGTACCAGCCGGACCTGATCCACGTGGTCAGCCCCACCCCCATCAACGTGCGCGCGGAGAAGTACGGCCGGCGCCGCGGGGTGCCGGTGGTGTCGTCGTTCCACACGCACTTCGTCTCGTACTTCCGCTTCTACGGCTTTGGCGGGCTCGAGGAGGTGGGGTGGAAGATGATGCGCCGCTTCTACGGGAGGTGCGAAGTGGTGTACGCCCCGTCGCACAGCATCATCCGCGAGCTGGCGGGCCACGGCATCCGCAACACGGAGCTGTGGTCGCGCGGCATCGACCTGCACCGCTTCTCCCCCGCCTTCCGCGACCCGGACCTGCGCCGCATGGCCGGCGCGGAGAGCGACGACACCCCCGTCCTCCTGCTGGTGAGCCGCCTTGTGCGCGAAAAGGATCTGGCGGACCTGGTGGCGATGGAGCGCATCCTCCGCCAGCGCGGGAGCCGCCACCGCCTGGTGCTGGTGGGCGAGGGGCCGATGCGCGAGCAGCTCCAGGCCGACCTTCCCGACGCCCTCTTCCCCGGCCACCAGAGCGGCGAGGCGCTGGCCCGCTGGTACGCGTCGGGCGACGTCTTCGTCTTCCCCTCCACGACCGAGACGTTCGGCAACGTGGTGCTGGAGGCGCAGGCCAGCGGCCTCCCCACCGTCGTCGTGGACCGTGGCGGCCCGCCGGACCAGGTGGAGCCCGGCCAGACCGGCTTCATCGCCCGCGCCAACGACCCGGCCGACCTCGCGGACCACGTCGAGAGACTGCTGAACGACCCCGCCGAGCGGCGCAGGATGGGCGCCGCGGCGCGGGTGGCGGCAAGCGATCGCGACTGGTCGGCCATCAACGGACGGCTGATCGACAGCTACGCGCAGGTGATCGCGCGGGGGCCGGAGCGGTGAGCACCGCCGGGGAGGAAGCCGGGGAGAGCCGCCTGTCGCGGGGCCTCAACCGGGTCTTCCGCACCTCGATGATCCTGGTGCCCTTTGGGGTGCTGTTCAACCTGTGGATCTCGTGGGCGGCCACGGACCGCAGCGTCTTCCGCCGCTTCGGCGAGCTGGACCGGCGCTACCTGTACCTGGGGATCGTGCTGGCGCTCCTCCCCTGGATCACCAACACGATCCGCATCCTGGTGTGGGCGCGCTTCATCGGCCACCCGCTCACCTTCCGCGACTGCTTCCGCATCACGCTGGGCGCCGAGCTCGCCTCCTCCGTCTTCCCCACCTCCTCCGGCGGCGAGGTGTTCCGCTGGGGGATGATGGTGCAGAAGGGGGTTACCAAGGGAGAGGCCGCCTCCATCGTCACCCTGGGCTACCTGGAAGACCTCTGCTTCTTCGCCACCGCGCTCCCGGCCGCCTTCATCGTCTCGCGCGCGTGGGAGCTCCCCGTGCTGCGCCGCATGGGACGCGAGATGCGGGGCGAGGCATCCGGAGTGCTCCCCGTCGTCGTACTGACGATTGTGGCGGTGGTGGCGCTCTGGCAGGGGGCGCTGCGCGGCTTCCTGGGGCGCCGGGTGCGCTGGTGGAGCCTGCGCCGCGCCGTCCGCACCCGCCAGCGGTCGCGCAAGACGCGGCAGGACTTCCGCAGCGTCTTCGCCATGGTGCGCGAGCGGGGGAAGTGGCGCTTCGCGCTGACCTTCGGGGTGACGGCGGTGCAGTGGTCCGCGCGCTACTCGGTGGCGACGGCGGTGGCGTACTTCCTGGGGGCGGAGGTGGACCCGGTCCTCTTCTTCCTCCTGCAGTGGGTGATCTTCACGGCGATGCTCTTCGTCCCCACGCCGGGGGCGGCGGGCGGGGCGGAGGCGGCGTTCTACCTGGTGTACTCGGCGCTGCTGCCGGCAAGCATCGTGGGGATCGCCACGGGGGGGTGGCGCCTCCTGACCTTCTACCTGCAGCTCTCGCTGGGCGCCATCCTGTTCATGATGATGAACGTGGCCGACGCCCGCGCCCGGGCCCGCGCCGGGGCCCCCCTGCCGCGGGGTTGACGGGGATGTTAAATTCGGCTCGTGCAAACACTTGCAGTTTTCGTTCAGCGGTGAACCGACCTCGACAAACGCGGGGTTTTCCCTTATATTGAAGTCATGAAAACCGCCATCGACCTCACCAGTGCCGCCGCGCAGTTCGGCGCGGCCCAGGACGACTCCCGGAGTCGGGGTGTGCGCCCTTCCATGCGTCTTCCACACGGCGATGCTCCGCTGCGGGAGATGACTGACGAGGACCTTTTCCAGCGCTACACGCAGGGCGAGGAGGAAGGTTTCCGCCTCCTCATGGAGCGCTACCAGCCGCGAATCCAGGGCTTCCTCCGCAAGCGTCTCAACGACGAGGAGCGGGTGGAGGACCTTACGCAGGACACTTTCCTTCGCATTCACCGCGCGCGGGAGAGCTACGATCCCAGCCGGAAGTTCTCGACGTGGATCCACACGATCGCGAACAACCTGCTGAAGAACGAGTTCCGCAACCGCTCGCGCCGCCGGGAGACGACGTTCTCGGAGATGCGCCCGGAGACTACGGCCTCGGGTGCGCCGGCCCGGCCGGTGGAGTTCGCGGCCACGGGGCACAACCCGGAGCGCGAGGCGTACCGCCGCGAGCTGCGCGAGGCCATCGACACGGCCATCGGCCGCATGGACGAGCATCACCGCATCCCCTTTGTGATGCGCGAGGTGGAGGACCGCACCTACGAGGAGATCGCCGAGGAGATCGGCATCCCCGTCGGCACGGTCAAGAGCCGCCTCAACCGCGCCCGCAACTCGTTCCGCCTGCTGCTGCCCGTGCCGGTGTGAGGGTGTAGCGGCGGATGGATGGATGGATCGGCCCGCTTCCCGGGATGGGGGGCGGGCTGGTTTGTGTGCGGGGGGGCGGGGGCCAGCGGCCGCGCGTCGCCGGAACCCCGAAAACCGGGGGCTAAAGCCCCCGGCTGGAACTACGGGAAGACCGCTAAAGCGGTCTCGCAAGCCGCCGGGTCAGGGTGGGGGGCGGGTTGGTGAGCTCGAAGGCAGGGCTCAGAGTTCCGTCCCGGTGGTGGCGTTCCTGGTCGACGACGTAGGCGCGGACACGGGGGACGATGGAGCGCGAGATGCTGAACGCACCGTAGCCGTCCTGCCATTTGAAGGAGCGCGCGCCGGCCACCTGGTTCACCAGGTGCGACGAGGCACCTTTCATCTGACGGGCGAGATCCGCGACGGATACGGTTGGCGGGGTGCGGAGGAGCACGTGCGCGTGGTCCTCGATCCCACCAATGGCGATGATGTCCGCCTTGAGCTTCCTGCACTGGTCGGCGATCGCACCGTAGATCCGCGGCTGCAGCTCCGGGGTGATGATTGGATGCCGCCGGTGCGTGGCCCAGACGATGTGCAGGTACAACTCCGTATGCGCGCTCGGCATGTCCCCTCGTGTGTTTGGATGTGATCCGCCCCCCGCCGCCCACGAGACCGCTTCAGCGGTCTTCCCGTTGTTCCAGCCGGGGGCTTCAGCCCCCGGTGCCCCGGCCCCCGGCCCCCGGTGCTCGGCGCGGGCGATCGAATGCCCCACACCCAAATACCCCGCCTCCCCCCGCCCCGCCCCCCATCGCCCGATAGCGGCCACCCGGCCCTGGCCCCTGCGCGCCGCGCGGCCCCATACTTGTGGAGGCGCACGGCTGCACGCGGCGACACGGCCTACATCGAGCCTGGTGGGGGAGAGACACAATGGCGACACGCATCCTGCGCGTTCCGCACGTGGTGATCGTGGGGGGCGGCTTCGGAGGGCTGTGGGCGGCGCGCGCGCTGCGCCGGGCACCCGTCACCGTGACGGTGGTGGACCGGCGCAACCATCACATCTTTCAGCCGCTCCTCTACCAGGTCGCCACCGCCACCCTGTCCCCCGCGGACATCGCCTCCCCCATCCGCCAGGTGCTGCGCCGGCAGAGGTCCACCGAGGTGCTGATGGCGGAGGTGGAGGACTTCGACCTTGGCCGCAGGCAGGTGGTGTTCACGGACGGCGAGCGGCTGGACTACGACTACCTGATCCTCGCCACCGGCGCCACGCACGCCTACTTCGGCCACCCGGAGTGGGAGCCGCTCGCCCCCGGCCTCAAGACGCTCGAGGACGCCACCGAGATCCGCCGCCGCTACCTCCTCGCCTTCGAGGCCGCCGAGCGCGAGGAAGACCCCGAGGAGCAGCGCGCCCTCCTCACCTTCGTCGTCATCGGCGGCGGGGCGACGGGGGTGGAGATGGCGGGCGCGATGGCGGACACCGCGCGGCACTCCATCGCCCGCGACTTCCGGCGCATCGATCCGTCGCAGGCGCGCATCGTACTGCTGGAGGGCGGGCCACGGCTGCTGGCGGCGTACCCCGAGGAGCTCTCCGCCTACGCCCGCGAGGCGCTCCAGCTTCGCGGCGTGGAGGTGAGGACGGAGAGCATCGTCACCGACGTGCAGCCGGAGCTCGTCCGCATCGGCGACGAGACGATCCGCACCCGCAACGTCATCTGGGGGGCGGGCGTCACCGCCTCGCCGCTGGGGAAGCGGCTGGGCGTGCCCACCGATCGCGTAGGGCGCGTGGAGATCCTCCCGGATCTGTCGATCCCCGGCCACCCTGAGGTGTTCGTCATCGGCGACCTGGCGAGCCTCGACGGGAGCGACGGCAAGCCCCTCCCAGGCGTGGCCCAGGTGGCGATGCAGATGGGGAGGCACGCCGCGTCCAACATCGTGGCGAGCATCGAAGGGGGCGTGCGGCGCCCCTTTCGATACAAGGACAAGGGGAGCATGGCGGTGGTGGGGCGCAACGCGGCCGTCCTGCACGCGGGACGCGTGAAGCTCACCGGGATGCTGGCATGGCTGGGATGGCTCCTGGTCCACATCCTCTTCCTGATCGGCTTCCGCAACCGCTTCTCCGTCTTCTCGCAGTGGGCGTGGTCGTACCTCACCTGGCAGCGCGCGGCGAGGCTGATCACGGGCGCGGTGGGATCGGAGCTGGCGCCGCATGGAAAGCCGCTCGGCACGCCGGACACCCCGCAGAGCCAGTCCGGCCGCGACGCCGATGCCGCCGCTCGCCAGGGCCAGACCGCCCCCTCCGACACCGAGGCGACCGGTTGGATGAGCGGCGACCGCCACCAGGCCGGTTCCGCGCGGTGACGGCACGCCTGGAGGCATGGCTCGCCGCGTCCGGGGCGCGTATGGAGACGGTCGGCTACGAGCGCGCGGGTGGACAGGCGCGCGGGTTCCGGCTGGTGCCCGCGGGCGGCGCTCGGGGGCGCGTCCTGCTGGCGCACGGGGCGGGGAACGATGCGCTCTATCCCCTCCACGCCCTCTGCAAGCCGCTGCTGCGGGCGGGGCTGGAGGTGTTCGCCTTCGACCTGGACGGGCACGGACGCGACAGCACCACCGTGTTCGACCCGGCACGGATCGAGGACGCGCTCGCCGATGCGGTGGAGCGCGCGGAGGCCGGCGGGCCGCCCCTTCCGCTCCACCTGCTGGGCCACAGCCTCGGCGGGTCGCTCGTGCTGCACGCGCTTTCGCGGCCAGGATGGGAGCGGGTCGTATCGGCGGCGGTCATCTCGGCGCCCGTCCGCCTGCGGATCGGGTGGACGGTGCTGGGGGAGCTGCGCGGATTCTTTGGGCGCGCGGCGCTGGCGCAGCGCGAGCACTACGGGGTGTGGGGCGTGGTCCCCGCGGTGGGTCCGCTGAAGCGGCGCGCGTTCCCATTTCGCGGTACCGCGGGCGGGTTCGGGTACGTCGCGGGGGTGCAGGCGCTGCTCGAAGGTCTGCGGCTTGGTGAGGCGGCGGAGCGGATCCGCACTCCCGTCCTCCTCGTGTACAGCCGGGCCGACGGCATCGTGCCGGCGGAGCAGGGCGAGCTGCTGGCGAGCCGCATCCCCGGCGCGCGGCTGGAGATGCTGGAGCGGGCGCCGCACTGGTGCGTGCCCTTCGAGCCGCGGACGGTGGCGAGGGTGGCCGAGTGGCTGGAGGCGGCGTGAAGATCGACGTTCACACTCACCTGGCCGGGGTGGGCTCCGGCGGAAGCGGGTGCTGGGTATCGCCGAAGTTCAGGCGCAGCTTCATGTTTCGCGCGCTGGGGCGAATCCACGGGATGCGCCCCGACTCGCCCACCGGCGACGCGGAGTGGGCCGCGCGCCTCGCCGCCCACGTCCGCGGCAGCGAGATGGACCGCGCCGTCGCCCTGGGATTCGACGCCGTGTGCGACGCGAGTGGGGAGCCAGACCTGGCGCGCTCGCAGATGGTGATCCCGGCCGGATGGGTCTTTCGCGTCTGCCGCGAGCACCCGGAGCTCCTCCCCGGCCCGTCCGTCAACCCCGCGCGTCGCGACGCGCTGGACCGGCTGGAGGAGTGCATCGAGAACGGTGCCGTCCTCCTCAAGTGGCTCCCCGCCACGCAGGGGATCGACCCCGCCGACCCGGCGCACCGCCCCTTCTACCGCCGCATGGCCGACGCGGGGCTTCCCCTCCTCGTCCACTCGGGCGGCAGCGAGAACACCTTTGCCGAGGTCGATCCGGGGCTCAAGGACCTGGCGAAGATCCGCCTTCCGCTGTGCGAGGGCGTGCCCGTGATCGTGGCGCACCTGGCCGCGCCCGTGCCCTTTCGCCGGGACCCGGACCAGACGCCGCTGCTGCGCGCGCTGATGGCCGAGTTCCCGCACCTGTGGACGGACAACTCGGGGATGAACAACCCCGCGCGCTCCGCCACCCTCGGCCGCCTCGCTGCCGACCCGGAGCTGGCCGCGCGCACCCTGCACGGCAGCGACTTCCCGGTGCCCAGCAGCCCCGTCTGGCACATCCGCCGCCTGGGTGCGCGCCGAGTGGCCGAGCTGCGGCGCATCCGCAATCCGCTGCAGCGCGAAGTCGCCATCAAGCGCGCACTCGGCACGCCGGACGAGGTGCTGGCGCGGGCCGCGGCGGTGCTCCCGAACATCGGCGGCTCGCGGAGATCCTGAACACGGTCTCACGCGGAGGCGCAGAGACGCGGAGAAGAGGCGCGGAGGTTCTCCAGTTTCTCCGCGCGTGCGGTTTGCGGGCGGGCAACGGAGGGATGTATCCTTTAGACACGAACTGCACCCGAGCGATCTCCCCAGGCGACGATCATGGAAGGCAAACGGCTCATCCACCGGTTGAAGCTCACGGACTTCCTCTCCTACGGAAGCGCCGGGGTGGAGATCGACCTCCAGCCGCTCAACGTCCTGATAGGCCCCAACGCTTCTGGGAAGTCCAACCTAATCGAGGCGCTTGGGGTTCTGCGTGCGGCGCCAACCGATCTTGCAGCGTACTTTCGGGAAGGCGGCGGTGTCAGCGAGTACATCCGCAGGGGCGCCGGCAAGTCTGGCGGCGCTACTATCATGGCATGGGTGGACTATTCGAACTATTTGGCTCACCAGGACGTCCGGTACAGTCTCGAGTTTGAGCAGGTTAACTACCGGCTCGACATAACTTCCGAAGCGATCAGCGCCCCAGTTCATCGGCCGGGCTTTCCAATCACGTATAAGCCCGTTTTCAAATCAGATCGGGATGGAGCCATAATCAGAAGTTATGACGCGGAGGGCGAGGCGCCCAAAACGATCCATTTACAACAACAGGGTCTAAAGTCGAACCAATCCATCCTGTCGCAGCGTAAAGATCCAGTTGCATACCCAGAACTGACGCATCTCGCGTCGTCGTTTGAGGGAATCACGCTCTTCCAAGAGTGGAGCTTCGGGAGGCGCAATTCTGCGCGGCTCCCGCAGGGTGCGGATCTACCGACGGATTTTTTGCTCCCGGACACGAAGAACCTCGTCCTGGTGCTTCATGACCTCGCGCAACGGCCGGACACGCGTGACAAGGTGGAGAAGTATCTCCGCCGGCTCTTTGAAGGAGCGGAACGTATCATCACGAAGATCCAAGGCGGAACCGTCCAGCTCTACGTGGAGGAGGAGGGTGGCGAGCAAATTCCAGCTCCGCGGCTCTCCGACGGTACCCTCCGGTATCTGAGTCTGCTCGCCATCCTCTGCCATCCGTCGCCCCCGCCCCTTATCTGCATCGAGGAGCCGGAACTGGGACTACACCCGGACGTGATTCCCATCGTCTCGGAGTTGCTCAAGGACGCATCACAGCGCACGCAACTCGTGGTTACGACGCACTCCGACACTCTGGTTTCCGCGCTTTCGGATCAGCCCGAGAGCGTAATCGTCTGTGAAGCCGGCATCGACGGCACCTCGCTCCGCCGCTTGGACCGCGATGGACTCGCGACGTGGCTGGAGAAGTACTCACTCGGCGAGGTCTGGCGTGCCGGAGAGATCGGGGGGAATCGCTGGTGAAGGAGATCCGCATTTACGTCGAGGGAGGTGGCGACCGAGACAGCAAAGCAGCCATCCGCGCGGCCTTCAGCCAGTTTCTGGATGGATATCGTCTGCGCGCCCGGTCGCGGAAGCTACGCTGGGACGTGATTGCATGTGGTTCTCGGGAAAGCGCTTACGAGAAGTTCTGCGATGCGGAGGACCGACATCCTGACGCGTTCAATTTGCTTCTGGTGGACTCCGAAGAACCCGTTCAGGGGACTGCTCGCCAACATCTCAGCCGTGTGAACGGGTGGAAGTTGAACACGGTATCTGACGAGCAGGTGCATCTGATGGTAGAAGCAATGGAATCGTGGTTCCTGACGGCACCCGACAAGCTTGCTGCCTACTATGGGCAGGGGTTCGCGGAAGGCATGTTGCCTGCGAACCCGAACGTTGAGTCGATTCCCAAAGCGGACGTCCTGAAAGGGCTGGACCAGGCTACACGCGGGACGAAGAAGGGACGATACCAGAAAGGAAGCCATGCGCCGGAGATCTTGAAGCTTTTGGAGCCGGCTGAAGTAAGCGCACCGCACTGCAAGCAGCTCCTGGCAGCGCTTGATCGCCGCCTATCTGCTCCGTGACGCCCCGCCGCACCCGCGCTCCCATGAACCTCCGCTGCGCATCACTAGTTGCCATGCTGGCGCTCGCAGTGGCGGGAGAGGCGCGGGCGCAGCTGCGGCCGCTCGATCCGACGGAGTGGAGGGCGTTCGTGGAGGCGCCGGAGGTGTGGGTGGAGGTGGGGGGCGGGGCGTTCAGGGGGCAGCGCGCGTCGCTGGCCGGGACGGAGGGGTCGCTGGTGGAGGCCGGGAACTTCCGGGCGGTGTGGCGGACCGGGCGAGTGGTGCTGGAGGCGGCCGGGACCGTGCGGCGCTTCTTCGAGGACGAGGAGCGCTTCGCCGAGGCAGACCCGGCGGTCACCGAGGCGGGGCCCGGGCGTCAGGACTCCGGCGACTACCGCGTCTCCACGCTGCTGCGGCTCACGCCTGAGAACTCGCGCGTGCTGGCGATCCTGCGCTTCGGCACGCGCATTCCCACGACGGACAACCGCGTGGGGCTGGACCGCGACGCCACCGATTTCTTTGCGCTGCTGGGGGCGCGGGTCGCGCGCGCCGGAGCGTCGCTGGCGGCGGAGACGGGCGTGACCATCAACACCACTCGGCGGCCCGACTTCGAGCAGGACGACCTTATCCTCTACATCGTGCGCGCGGAGTACGACCGCCTCCCCGTCGTCCCCTCGCTGACGATCACGGGGCAGCAGGTGGGGAGCGGCCACCGCGAGATCCGCGGCAACGAGTCGCTGGGCGAGGCGCGGCTGGGGGTGCGCTTTGGAAGGCGCCGGTGGATCAGGGTGGAAGGCGTGGCCGGCCTCACCCGCTTCTCGCCCGACGCCGGGGTGCTGCTGAGCGCCGGAATCGCCCCTTGATGGAGGCAGGGAGATGACATTGTCTCGCACACGCTTCTCCATCGCCGTGCTGGCGCTGCTGGCGGCCACCCGGGCACTGCCGGCGCAGACACCCGACGTGGTGGTGCAGGAGGAGCGGCGCAATGCGCCGGCGCAGCAGGCGAAGCCGTACGTGGTGCTCGTCTCGATCGACGGGTTCCGGCCGGACTACGTGGAGACGGTGCCCGCGCCCCGCATCGCCCTGTTCCGGCGCAAGGGGGCGGCGGCGCCGTACATGCTCCCGGTGTTCCCCTCCAAGACCTTCCCCAACCACTACTCCATCATCACCGGGATGTACCCCGGCACGCACGGGGTGGTGGGGAACCAGATGTGGGACCCGGTGCTCCGCGACTCGTTCAGGGTCGGCAACCTCGTCACGGAGCGGAACCCGCGCTGGTACGGGGGCGAGCCGCTCTGGGTGACCGCCGAGCGGCAGGGGATGCTGAGCGCGGCGCTGTACTGGCCCGGCTCGCAGGTGCCGATCGGGGGCATCCTCCCCACCTATCACGCGCGCTACGACAAGTCGGTGCCGAGCGGCGCGCGCATGGACCAGGTGCTCAAGTGGCTCCGTCTTCCTCCAGACCGCCGGCCGCACCTCGTCGCCGTCTACCTCTCGGAAGTGGACGAGGGGCACCATCCCCCCGGCACTCCCGAGGTGCGCGCGGCCGTCACGCGAGTGGACTCGGTGCTGGGTCTGCTGCTGGACGGGATCAACGGGCTCCCCATCGCGCGGGAGGTGAACGTGGTGCTGGTATCCGACCACGGGATACAGGACGTGCGCGCCGGGCGCACCCGGTTCCTCGCCGATCACATCCCGCTGGAAAGGGTGCGGGTGGTGGGGACCGGCCCCACGACGTCGCTCTTCTTCGACGGCGACACGGCCGCGCTGGAGCGGGCTCGCACGGCCTTGCGCGCGGGGCTCCCCGGCGCCGGCGTATACCGGCGCGCCGAGATCCCGGCGCGCTACCACCTCTCCGCGTCGCCGCGCGCGGGCGACCTCCTGGTGGAGATGCCAGCTCCCGACCTGATCGCCGTCCGCCGTCCCGGGCCCGGCACCGACCCCGCCAACCACGGCTACGACCCAGCGACCCCTTCGATGCACGCCTTCTTCGCCGCCGCGGGCCCCGCCTTTCGCCAGCGCACGCGCGTCCCGGCCTTCGACAACGTGCACCTCTACCCGCTCATCACCACCATCCTGCGCCTGCGCCCCAACCCCGCCATCGACGGACGCGCCTCGGTCCTGGCGCCGCTGCTCAGGTAACAACGGCCTCACACAGAGACACAGAGGGCAAAGCAAGAAGAACAGAAAGGTTTTCTCCGCGGCTTGTTGTCCCCCTCTGTGCCCTCTGTGTGATGGTTTTCTGTTGGGCACACTTCATGCTTTACTTCGCAAAGCACTTGACTGGCGCACCGAACCCGTGCATCTTGAGACCATGGCAACCATCCACCCGATCCGCCGCGAAGAGACACCCGACGAGGAGCCCTCGCTCGAGCTGCACGCGAAAGCGATGGAGAACCTCCGCTTCATCCGCGAGACGATGGAGCGGGCGGGGAGCTTCACGGCCGTCAGCGGCTGGGGGCAGGTGGTGATCGGGGTGACCGGGTTCCTGGCGGCGTGGCTCGCCTCGGTGCAGGGCTCGCCAGAGCTGTGGCTCGCCACCTGGTGCCTGGCCGCGGTGGTGTCGGTCGCCATCGGGGTGCTGACCACGGCGATGAAGGCGCGCGCCGCCAAGATGCCGCTCCTCACCGGGCCAGGGCGCAAGTTCACCCTGTCGCTGGCGCCGCCGCTGGTGGCCGGCGCCGTGCTCACGGTGGTGCTCTTCAAGACCGGGAGCATGGCCGTGCTGCCGGGGGTGTGGCTCCTCCTCTTCGGCGTGGGGATCCTGACGGCCGGCGCGTTCTCGGTGCCGGTGGTGCCGGTGATGGGGCTCACCTTCATGGCGCTGGGCACCGCCGCGCTCTTTTCGCCGGCGGCGTGGGGCGATGCGTACATGGCGCTCGGCTTCGGCGGGCTGCACATGTTCTTTGGCACTCTGATCGCGCGGAGGTACGGTGGCTGAGGCGAAGCGCGATACGCGCGACGGGCAGGACTTCTCCCTCCGCGCCGTCGTAGGCGGGGCGGAGAGCGGGGCGGCCGAGCTCGACCGGCTGATCCACGAGCGCGTGCGCCTGGGGATCGTCAGCGCGCTCGCCGTCAACCAGTCGCTGTCGTTCAACGAGCTCAAGGACATGCTGAGCCTGACCGATGGCAACCTCAGCGTGCACGCCCGCAAGCTGGAAGAGGCGGGGTACGTGGAGTGCACCAAGAGCTTCGAGGGCCGCGTCCCCCGCACGGAGTTCCGCCTGGCCGAGACCGGGCGCCGCGCGCTGGCCGCGTACCTCGACCACATGGAAGCGCTGATCCAGGCCGTGCGGGACGGCTGACCGCCGCACGGCCTTTTTTTACGCCCGTGCACTTTATAATGCAGAGTGCTTTGGGCGCGCTCGGTACCCGCGAGAGGAGGAGGGGAGGATGAGGGGGATCCACGTGGGGGTGATCATGGACGGCAACGGGCGGTGGGCCAACGCGCGCGGGCTGCCGCGGGTGGCGGGGCACACCGAGGGCGCGCGGGTGGTGCGGCGCATCGTGGAGGTGGCGCCCGACCTGGGGGTGGGGATGCTGACGTTGTACGCCTTCTCGTCCGACAATTGGGGGCGCCCCTCGCGAGAGGTGAGCGGGCTGATGCGGCTCTTTCGCTCGTACCTGGCGGCGGAGACGCAGCGGTGCGTGGAGAACGACATCCGCATGAGCATCATCGGCCGTCGCGACCGGCTCCCCGAGGCGCTGCGCCGCGCCATCGATGGCGCCGAGGCAGCGACGGCGGACGGGACGCGGATGCACCTGCGCATCGCGCTCGACTACTCCTCGCGCGATGCCCTTCTCGCAGCCGCCGCGCGCCTGGCCCCGGATGCCACGCGCGACGACTTCGCCCATGCCCTGGGCGGCGAATCCCCCGCGCCCGACGTGGACCTCCTCGTACGCACGGGCGGCGAGCAGCGGCTGAGTGACTTCCTGCTGTGGGAGTGCGCTTACGCGGAGTTGTACTTCACGCCACGCATGTGGCCCGACTTCGACGCCGGCGCGCTGGGCGAGGCCGTCGCCGAGTTCCACCGCCGCGAGCGCCGCTTCGGCCGCGTGCCGGCCGCCGCGGCGGGGTGAGGCGGCGATGCGCTTCTCGTGGTCGGCGAACGACTTCCGCCACGGGCGGATGGCGCTGATCGCCGCGAGCGTGGTGAGCTGGGCCTCGCACTTCCGGGTCGAGGACATGCCGATTGCCGTGCTGCTGATCGGCTTCCTTCACCTGGGGCTCGCGGCTTCGCTCAGCCTCGAGCGCCGGGGATGGAGCGCGCGCCTGGTCGGCGTGGTGCTCCTCCTGCCTAGCTCCGCCGTGGCAGCGATCTACACGGCGCTCACGCTCGTGCCCGCCGCCAGCGGGCGACCGGACCCCCTCCGGCTGATCACGGTGGTGGCGCTCTCTTTCGCTCACGCCGCGCAGTTCTGGCGGCTCGCCGGGCTCCCGATTCCGCCGCTGCACCCGCCTCGCGGCGCCGGTGTCGGACGATGCTACCGAATCCATCTTCCATCCGCACGCCGCGCCGGGACACCGGGCGGAAAGGATCGCAGCACGATGAGCATGCACGAGACGCTGGACGAGCCCGTCATCCGCGTTCAGGAGGCGCCCGCGCCGCTGAGCCCCAACACCCGCAACGCGCTGGGGGTGCTGGGCGGCGCCGTGGCGATGGGCGCGCTGGGCGACGCACTCCTCCGCGCGACGCCTTGGGGGATCAACCTGACGCTCTGGACGCTGGGGCTGGTCGCCGCCGCGGTGGGGCTGCGCCGCTGGGCCGGCTTTGGCGCCGCGGGGCGGGCGTGGGTGCCGATGGCGCTGGTGATCGCCGTCCTCGTGGCGTGGCGCGACTCGCCGACCCTGAAGGGGTTCGACATCGCCGCGCTCTGCCTGGTGCTGGCGCTGGCGATGCACCGCGCACGCGGCGCGCGGCTCCGCACCGGCGGCGTCGTCGCGTACGCCGCCGGCTTTGCGCGCAGCACGCTGGAGACGGTCGCGGGGCTGTTCGTGCTCGCGTTCGAGGACGTGCGCTGGAGCGAGGTGGCGCGCGGGCGCGGCGCCGTTTTCCTCCTCCCGCTGCTGCGCGGGCTGGCCATCGCGCTGCCGCTGCTGGGCATATTCGCCGCCCTCCTCGTCGCCGCCGACGCGGCGTTCGAGGGGATGATGAACCGCGTCTTCCGGCTCGATGGCGCCGTGCTGGTGTCGCACCTCTTCCTCGGCTGCGCCATCACCTGGGTGTCGGCGGGCGTGCTGCGCACCCTGTCACTGGGCGACGAGCGTGCGGAGTCGGAGGAGGTCAAGGTGCCCGGGCCATTCCTGGGGGTGGTGGAGGTGGCGACGGTGCTGGGGCTGCTGAACGCGCTCTTCCTCTCCTTCGTCGCCGTCCAGCTTCCGTACCTCTTCGGCTCGTCGCCCTCGGCGGAGGTATCACATGCGCAGTACGCGCGGCGCGGTTTCTTTGAGCTGGTGACGGTGGCCGGGCTGGTGCTTCCGCTGCTGCTGGGGCTGCACGCCGCCATGCGCCGCAGCGAGCCGCGGCACGAGCGGGTCTTCCGGTGGATGGCGGGGGTGCAGGTGGCGCTGCTCTTCGTGATCATGGCTTCGGCGATGCACCGCATGCGGCTCTACCAGGCTGCGTTCGGCCTCACCGAGTTGCGGCTGTACACGACGGCGTTCATGCTCTGGCTGGCGGCGGTGTTCGCCTGGTTCGGCGCGACGGTGCTGCGCGGGCGGCGCGAGCGCTTCACCTTTGGCGCGCTGTTGATGGCGGGCGAGGCGCTGGTGATCCTGCACGCCTTCAACCCGGATGCGCGCATCGTGCACACCAACGCCGCCCGCGTCGCCGCCGAGCGCCCCTTCGACGCCCGCTACGCCGCCGGCCTCAGCGCCGACGCCGTCCCGGGCCTCCTCGCCGCCCTTCCGCGCGCCACACCCATCGAGCGCTGCGCCGCCGCCACACGCATCCTGCGCCGCTGGGGGCCCGGGACGGAGGCCGACTGGCGGTCGTGGAGCCTCGCGCGCGGCCGTGCGCGCGCCGCGGTCCGCGCACAGGTGAAGGGGCTGCGCGCGGCGTGCGCGGGGATGCCGGCGGGCGCGGGGAACAGGGGACAGCACCCCCGTCTGTCGTTCTGAGCGGCCTGCCGCACGACGTGCGTAGCGCGGGGCGAGACGGGGCGAGGGTGGGCAGACACGCAGGTCTGCCCCTACCGGATCGGTGCGGAGGGTGTGGGGCGAGGCAGGCGGGCGACGGTGCGGAGCGGGGCACGGGCGGCCACACGGGGCCGCCCCTACGAAACGGGTGTCCGGGCAGAATAAAAACACGCCCCCGCCGCGATGGTTGCGGAGGGGGCGTGAATTCTCCCCCTCGCCCGCCCTGCGCCCCCGCAGGCGGGGGAGGGGGCCGGGGGGAGGGTGCCCCGCGAGCCCTACCCCCGCACCGCCCCCGTCACGTCCGAGTTCTGGTACGGCTGGAACTCGCAGCCGGGGCGCACCGGGACGTAGAACACGTCCGGGCTCCTCACCCCCGCCTCCGCGAAGACGGGGATGCCGCGGAACTCCCCCGCCGGCTGAAGCTCGCGCGCGGACAGCCTGCGCGGGAGCCCGTACTTCGTGAACCGCCGGTTGTGCATCATGAGCGGCTCGTGGTTGATGTACCACTGCGTCCCCGCCGCGTAGGGAAGCGCGTCCGCTGGGTACGCCATGGCGAGCGGGCGGCCGTCGACCAGGGTGTCGGCGCGCTCGTGGTCGTACACGGCGTCCACTTCGGCGAGCCGGCCGTCGCGCACGATGCAGTAGCGGAGGGCGACTGGAGCCGGCGCGGGCGCCACCGGGGCCGGCGGGGGCGTGTAGGTCGCCATCGGCGCCATGCCGCGCGGCGCGGGGCGGTACGAGATGCCGAAGCGCGCCATCAGGATGTTGGCCGTGCTGTAGTTGTAGTCGATCAGCACCGGCTCGCCCTCGAAGCGCGGCTCGCTGCCGAAGCGCGCCGCGTCGCGCTCCAGGAAGCGCTCCGTATCCCAGAAGGTGATGTAGTCCTCCAGCCCGATCTGGAAGGCGAAGCCGCTGCGGCCGATGCGCGCGGTGGCGTCCGCCCCCAGGTTCAGCGCGAAGTGCCGCGTCGACTCCTGCCCAGCATGTTCGCCCATGAAGACGATCGCGGGCGCCACCGTCACGAACGCGGAGGGGTGAAAGCGGCGGTCGTCCGGGCTAGGGTCCGGGAGGCGCGCCGTGATTCCCGCCTTGGCGAACCACATGGCGGGCGCGTCGGTGATGAACCGGTCGACGATCGTGTCGCCCGCGGTGCCGTACGTGAAGATGTCCTGCGGGGCGGCGCTGAACGCCACCCCGGCCGTGAAGCCGAGCACGCGGCGGAAGAAGAAGTCCGCGTTCAGCCCCACCGCCGGGGCGCCCTCGCGCTCCTCCTCCACCTGCAGGTCCGCCCCGTTGGCGCCCGTCACGTAAAAGGTGCCGGTGTTGTACGGCACCCGCGCGCCGATGTACGGCGTGATGGCCCAGCGGGAGTGCGGAAGCTGCTGCGGGTGCGGCTCGGGCGAGTACACCGGGCGCGTCTGTGCCCCGGCGACGGCCGGTAGCGCGAGCAGCCCTGCTGCGAGCGTGAGCGCGAAGCGCTTCATCGGATGGATCTCCTGGAAGGTCTGGCGGATGTGCGGAGGCCGGGCCGTTGCGAGCCGTAGCGGGGGCTCGCGTCAGGTGATGCGTACGGCGGCGGGATTGTCTCGGCGGTAGGGCGAAGATAAGCGTTCCCCAGCGGATGCGGAATAGCGCTCCGTTCCGCGAGGGTTAAGTGATTGGGGCGCAGGAGATTGGGTGCGCGCGGGCGGGTGGCGCGGGGGAGGGGGAGGGGTGCGTCGCGGGCGTGGAACCGGCAATCTTTTCGCACTTCGCGCACGAAGGGCGGGGCTTCAGGGCTGCGATGCCAGCCAGTCGCGCGCCTCCTCCAGCGTGTCGAACGCCTCGATGTTGCGGCGGCTGAAGAGGACGACCGCGCGAAAGAGCACCCGGTGCAGCCCCTCCATCCCCACCACCGCGGCGGCGGTGACGTACGGCTTGTTGTGCACGGTTAGCTGCTTGAGCGCCTCCATCACCGGCGGGGTGTAGCGCGCGCCCCTGACGTGCGTCAGCGTGCGTAGCGACGCCGGGCGCTGGCCGGCGACCACCTCGCGCGCGACCTCCACCTCGCGCAGAATCTCTTCCGTCTTCTGAAGGCCGGAAAAGTCGATCAGCAGGATGCGGGCGCCGCGGTGCTCGATGAAGCGAACTCGTGAGGTGGGAGGGCTCTGCGTGGGCATGGTCGCTCGGTGGGGTGACTGCGGGGGACGGTGCTTGTGGCGTGAAAGGAATCGAAGGTACGCGGAGTCGGCGCGATGTCAAGGCGTTCGCAGCGCCGCCAGCGAGGCGCCCGTCACCACCGTGGGCGCGGCGGGGATGCGCGCCGTGTGGAAGCGGGGGACGAGCTCGGCGGGATGGAGGTGCTCGCCGGGGTCCGCGAGGCCACAGGTGGAGGCGAGCCACCCCACCACCTTTTCCGGCGCGACCCCTTCGCCGCGCAGCTCGGCCAGCGAGACGGCGCCGTGGCGCTTGGCGAGGCGCTCGCCGTCCGCGCCCAGCATCAGCGGGACGTGGGCGTAGCGCGGCGCGGGCAGGCCGAGCGCGCGGAAGAGAAGGATCTGGCGCGCGGTGGAGCCCAGCAGGTCGCCGCCGCGCACCACGTCGGTGATCCCCATCGTGGCGTCGTCCACCACCACCGCGAGCTGGTATGCGGCCACGCCGTCCTTGCGCCGCACCACGAAGTCGCCCGTGTCCGCGGCGGGGCGGAAGCAGGCGCGGCCCTGCACGCCATCGTCGAAGCACACCTCCTCTTCGGCATCGTCCACGCGGAAGCGGAGGGCGCGCTCGGAGACCGCCCAGCGCGTGAGGCTCACGGCGTCGGCGGGGACGGGTTGGTGGCGGCACATCCCGGAGTATCGGGGGCCCTCCTCGCCGGCGTGCGGTGCGCTGGCGGCGGCCGCGATGTCGCGCCGGGAGCAGCCGCAGGCGAAGAGGTGGCCGTCGCGGGCCAGGCGGCGCAGTGCGTCCTCGTAGAGCGCGACCCGCTCGGACTGCACGTACGGCGCGTGCGGACCGCCGGCGTCCGGGCCCTCGTCCCAGTCCAGCCCCAGCCAGCGGAGCTCGTCGAGCTGCGCCTCCATGATCCCCGGCCGCACGCGTCCGAAGTCCAGGTCCTCCACCCGCATCACGAAGCTGCCGCCCGCCGCCCGCGCGTGCAGCCACGCCAGCAGCGCCGTGCGCGCGTTGCCTATGTGCAGCGCGCCCGTGGGGCTCGGCGCAAAGCGGCCGCGGTATGGGTGCGATTCCGTCATCCGGGGAGAATAAGGCGGTCCGCGGATGCGCGCACCGGGCGTGTGTCACACCCCCGGCGCCCCGCTCGTTCTTTGGGCACCACGAAACCTCGAACCAGACGGAGACCGACATGCGCACCCTTGTCCTGCTGCCGCTCGCCGCCCTGCTCGCGCTGGGATGTTCTGAGTCCCCTACCGGTTCCGCGGCGGGTGGGCCCGCGGCCGAGCTCCGCGATGCGGAAGGGATCACCTTCGCGGCCGAGCGCCCCGCCTACCGCCGGGGCGACACCGCCACCATCGTGCTGCGCAACGGCACCAGCCAGTCGCTCGGCTACAACCTCTGCCACTCCTCGCGCGAGCTGAGGACGGGCGCGTCGTGGGCGCGTATCTCATCCCTGCGCCTCTGCACGATGGAGCTCCGCATCCTCGCTCCCGGCGCGGAGACGGTGCTGAAGGAGCCGATCACCTCGGAATGGCAGCCCGGCGAGTACCGGATGGTCACCAGGGTCGAGCGGATGCGGAGCGGCGACGGCGGCGAGATCTTCACGCCTCCCTTCACCGTCGAGCGCTGACGGCTCGATCATCGGACGGCGGACAATGAAGAGGAGGCGCGGAGAATCTCTCCGCGCCTCCTTCTGCGTCTCTGCGTGAGACCCGCCGTTTCAGGGCCCGCCCAGCATCCGGTCCACGCGCGCCTCGAGCGACGGCTTGGTGGCGCCGGAAAGGGCGCTCTCCAGTAGGTCGGCCAGCTCCTCGCCAAAGTCGTCGGGGAAGCGGCGGGTGAGGCGAACCAGGGGGGCGAATGCCAGCATCACGGTGCGCGGGCCCTCTTCCGGCCCGGCCCCCTCGCCGCGCCAGGCGTCGGCGGCGGGCGCGGTCTGCCACGGCTCCAGCTCCTGCTCTTCCTCCTCGCCGTCAGCGGAGATCCCCTCCGGGAGCTGGTCGACGGGGATGGAGAGGCCGACCATGGCGTGGATCTCGGCGGTGGCCTCCTCCGGCTCCTCGGCGAGGAGGCCGAGCTGCACGGGGGTCTGCAGCGCTTCCTCCAGGATCGCCAGCGTCTCCGGCGGCAGGAGCGCGCGGAACGACGGGCGGTCGTTGCCGTCCGCGTAGAACGCCACGGGGATCAGCTCGGCCTCTTCCGGCAGGAGCCCCTCGTGATCCACTTCGCGGAGCTCGAGCTCGACGGGTTCGTCTCGAAGATAAACGTGCATGGGCGAAAATCCTGTTGCGAGCACGGGCGCACGCCCTCGCGCCACGGACCTCTGGTACACCCCTTCCGGTGGGGGTTCCACGGGGGCGAGTTGCCGGGGGAATCGTGCCGCGTATGTTTCAGGGCAGGTAGTCCTAAGTGCTAAGTCCTAAGTGCCACGGGACCGCCGTTCAGGACTTAGCACTTAGCACTTAGCACTTCTTTTCCCGGATCCCCTTGCCCCTCCCCGTCGTCCAGAACGATCCGCGCGCGGCGAAGCTCGAGCGCGCGCTCAAGGAAAAGGTGCGCGGCGAGGTGCGCTTCGACGCCAAGTCGCGCCTCCTGTACAGCACCGATGCGTCGCTCTACCAACTCCTCCCCGTGGGCGTGGTGGTGCCCAGGGAAGCGGCGGACGTGGAAGCGACGGTGAAGCTGGCGACCGAGGCCGGGGTCGCCATCCTGCCGCGCGGCGGGGGTACGGCGCTCGCGGGGCAGACTGTGGGCACGGCGCTGGTGATGGACTTCAGCAAGTACATGAACCGGGTGATCGAGATCGACCCGGATCGCAGGCGGGCACGCGTGGAGCCGGGGCTGCGGCTGGACCGGCTCAACCGCGCCGCGGCGCCGTACGGGCTCCACTTCGGGCCCGATCCGGCCACCATCCGCCAGTGCGCGCTGGGCGGGATGATCGGCAACAACTCGTGCGGCGCTCGCTCGCTGGTCTACGGCAAGACGGGCGACCACGTGCACTCGCTGGAGTGCATCACCGCCGACGGCCGCTGCGCCCACTTCGGCTCCGTCGCGCGCGAGGAGGTTGCGCAGATGCCCGGGCTGGAGGGGGAGATCGCCCGCTCCGTCCTCGGCATCCTGGAGCCGGAGCGCGAGCGCATCCTCGCCCGCTATCCAAAGATCCCGCGCCGCGTCTCGGGCTACAACTTCGACGCGATGCTGGAGGGCGACACCCTCAACCTCGCGCAGCTCATCGTCGGCTCCGAGGGGACGCTTGCCACGGTGGTGGAGGCCGAGTTGGGGCTGGTTCCCGTGCCGCCCGCGCGGTCGCTCGTGCTGCTCTCCTTCCGCGAGCGCTTCACCTCGATGGACGCCGTCCCCGCCATCCTGCTGGAGCGCGGGCTTTCGGCGCTGGAGATCGTGGACAGCCGGGTGCTGCAGGGCGCTCGCTCGCTGATCGAGTTCCGCGACACCGCCGCCATGGCTGCGCCGGACGCGCTGGGCGTCCTCTTCTGCGAGTTCAGCGGCGACTCGCCCGAGGAGGTCGCCGGGCTGGCGCACGACTTCGCGGCGCGGGCGAAGACGCTTCCCGGCGCGCCCCAGGCCAACGCGTACCTCACCGCGCGCGAGCAGCTGGCGGCGTGGGCGTTGAGGCAGGCCGCGACGGGGCTTCTCTACCTCACGACGCCCAACAAGAACATCAAGCCGCAGGAGTTTGTCGAGGACACCGGCGTGCCCCCCGAGCGGCTGGGCGACTACACGCGCCGCTTCGAAGAGATCGTCAACCGCCACGGCACCACCACGGGGTACTTCGGGCACGCGGGGCAGGGATGCCTGCACATCCGCGTGGACCTGGACCTGAAGCGCGGCGAGGACGTCCAGCGGATGCAGGGGATCGCGCACGACATCGCCGAGCTGGTGGTGGAGTTCGGCGGCTCCCTCTCCGGCGAGCACGGCGACGGGCTGTCGCGCAGCGAGTTCCTCCCGCTGATGTTCGGGCCGGAGATCATCCGCCTGCACCAGGAGGTCAAGCGCGTCTTCGATCCCGAGGGGCGGATGAACCCCGGCGGCAAGATCGTGCCGCCCTACCAGCGCATGTCCGAGAACCTGCGCTTCGACGCCGTGGCCCACGCCGGCGCACCCGAAACCTGGTTCGACTACTCGGCCGACGGCGGGTGGGACGTGGCGGTGGAGAAGTGCAACGGGATGGGCGTCTGCCGCAAGCTGGACACGGGGACGATGTGCCCCTCGCACATGGTGACGCTGGAGGAGCAGCACGCCACCCGCGGACGCGCCAACGCCCTGCGCGAGGCGATGCGCGGCAACCTGCCGGGGATGAAGAGCGAGGCGGTGATGGAGGCGCTCGACCTCTGCCTGGGGTGCAAGGCGTGCAAGACGGAGTGCCCCGTCGGCGTGGACATGGCGCGCTACAAGGTGGAGTACCTTGCCCAGCACTACCGCGAGACGGGTACGCCGCGGGACGCGCTCTTCTTCGGCCGCATCCGCGACTTCGCGCGCGCGGGCAGCCTGGCGCCTGGCCTCGCCAACCTGGGAAGCCGGCTGATGGGCGGCGCCATCAAGGGGATCGGGCGCATGGACCCGCGCCGCGAGCTTCCGCCGCTGGCCCGCGAGCCGTTCCGCCGCGCGTGGCGGCCGAAGCCGTCCGCGGGGCGCCCCACGGTGATCCTGCTGGACGACACCTTTCACAACTTCTTCCAGCCCGGCCCTCTGCACGCCACCGCAACCGTGCTGGAGCGCGCGGGCTTCGAAGTGAAGCTGCCGAGGAAGTCCGTCTGCTGCGGCCGCGCCGCCATCTCCAACGGCCTCCTCGACCACGGCCGCGCCCTGCAGACGGAGCTGCTGGAGACGCTCCTTCCAGAGGTGGAGGCGGGGGCGATGGTCGTGGGGGTGGAGCCGAGCTGCATCCTCACCCTGCGCGACGAGCTCCCCGACTTGGTCCGCGATCCGCGCGCGAAAGCGCTGGCGAGCGCGTCCGTCATGCTGGAAGAGTTCCTCGCCGCCCTCCCTGACTGGCGGCCGGGGCGGCTGGAGCGGCGCGCCGTCGTCCACGGCCACTGCCACCAGAAGGCGATCGTGGGGATGGGGCCGACGAACGAGGTGCTGGGGCGGGTGGAGGGGCTGGAGTTCTCGGTGCTCGATTCGGGGTGCTGCGGGATGGCGGGGTCGTTCGGCTACGAGAGGGGGCACTACGAGGTGTCGAAGGCGTGCGGCGAGCGCGTCCTCTTCCCCGCCGTCCGCGCGGCGGAGGCCGACGACCTGGTGGTGGCCCCCGGCTTCAGCTGCCGCCACCAGATCGCCGACTTCTGCGACGGGCGCCCCACGCTGCACACGGCGGAGCTGTTGGCGATGGCGGAGGGCGCGGGAACCGGGGGCGGGCGATGATGAATCCCCCGGCTGGAACCACGGGAAGACCGCTGAAGCGGTCTCGATTGGATCACGATTCGCTCAGGGTAGCGCACTAACGCACCAACGCACCAACGCACTCAAAGGAGGTATGCACATGGAAGCTGCATCCGCGGCGGCGTTCGGGCTGGTGCTGGCGGCTTGCGCGGGGCTGCGCGCGTTTCTGCCGGTGTTCGGGGCCAGCGTGGCGATTCGCATGCTGAGCCTGGAGGTGCCGCCGTCGCTCGCGTGGATGGCGTCGACGACGACGATCATCATCTTCGGCGTAGCGACGGTGCTGGAGGTGCTCGGGGACAAGATCCCGGTCCTGGACCACCTCCTGGATACGGTGCAGACCTTTACCAAGCCGGGGCTGGCCGTGCTGGCCGCGATTCCGTTCGTGCACCAGCTCGCGCCAGAGCACTCGGTGGCGCTGGCGATCATCGCGGGGGCGCCGCTGGCGCTGGGGGTGCACACCGCCAAGGCTTCCGCGCGCGTGGGGAGCACCGCATTCACGGGCGGCCTCGCGAACCCGCTGATCAGCATCATCGAAGACGTGGCCGCCGTGGTGCTCATCATCCTCGGCCTGATCGCGCCGATCCTGGCGCTGCTCCTGGCGGTCGCGTTGCTGTGGAAGCTCGTGTCGTACGCGCGCAAGATGGCCCGGCGCAGGCGCGCGGCGGCTGTACCCTGAGAGCTCACTCGTCCGCCTGCGGGGGCGGGCACGGGGGCGATGAATCGCGCCCCTACCAAAGGGTGTGACAGGGTGGAGATACCGCTATGACGAGATCCGCCCCCGCCGCGAACGCCGCGGTGGGGGCGGATTTCTCCCCCTCACCCGCCCTGCACCACCGCAGGCGGGGGAGGGGGCCGGGGGCACCTCAGCGGCGCAGCGTTCGGTCTACGGCGCTGAGCACGCTGCGGACGCGCTCCAGAACCGCGCGCGAGCGGCTCACTCCGTCCTCGGCCGGGGGCGGCGGCTCGCGGGCGGCGTCGGCAAGGGCGGCTGGGGCCGGGACGGCGGCCTCGGGTGCGTCGTCGGCGGGGGTGGCGCGGGCGGGGCGGTTGGGCTGCGCGCGGGCGAGCATCGCCCTCAGGTCGTCGTCGCTCGCCTCTTCCCAGCCGGCGGGCACGGGGGCCAGGCGCCGGCGCTCCGCCTCGCACTCGAAGCCCAGCCACCCGCCTTCGAACCCTGGGCGCACGTTTGCGGCGGAGCCGGGGTAGGTGTCCCAGGCACGCCAGGAGATGCCGCCGTCGTCGGTGAACTCGCGGTACGCCATCGCCCCGTCTGTTTGGCTGGCCCGAACGATCCCCACGCGGAATATGTAGCGCAACCGACGGCGGCGGAAGGTACTTGTGTAACAGGTGCGCCCCGTGCTTGACGGGCTTGCGTGGAGGTGCCACCTTCGGCGTCCGCGTGCCGCCCTGCGTCAACTGCGGCGAAAGCGGAGTGACGGAAGCTCACCGGGAGGGCGGGTGGCCGAAAGCCATATCTCCGACGAGGCGCGGCGGCTGATCGCCGACCGCATCCCAACGGCCGAGATGCTGGAGATCCTCCTGCTGCTCGCCGGCTCGCCCGAGCGCGGGTGGACGGCGGACGAGGTGAGCCGGCAGGTCTTCACCGTCCCCGCCGCCGCCATCGCGTCGCTCGAGGGGCTGGTTCGGCAGGGGCTCGCCGCGTCCGACAGGGCGGCGAACCCCACGTACCGATTCGCCCCCGCCACCCCCGAGCTGGAGCGGCAGGTGGCGGCGCTGTCGGCTGCCTACCGACAGTCGCGGGTGGCGGTGATCCAGCTCGTCTTCGCCCGCCCTTCGGACCCGGTCCGCAGCTTCGCCGACGCTTTCCGGATGAGGAGGGACTGACCGTGGCAACCCTGGTCTACGTGCTCTGCGCGCTCACGAGCACCGCCTGCGCCTTCCTCCTCCTGCGGGGGTACGCGCGGAGCCGCTTTCGCCTCCTCCTGTGGAGCGGGCTCTGCTTCGCGGGGCTGGCGCTGAACAACATCCTGCTGGTCATCGACATGCGCGTTGTGCCGGAGATGGATCTCTCGGTCTGGCGCACCCTCCCCGCGCTGGCCGGGATCGCCCTCCTCCTGTACGGCTTCGTGTGGGACACCCGATGATCGCGGCGCGCTTCGGCGTCCGGAGGGGGTGCCCGTGGTCCAGCTGATCTCGGGGGCGCTGGTCGCCGGCTACCTGGTGGCGGCCCTCTTCTTCCTCCGCTTCCGCCGAGAGACGGGCGACCGGCTCTTCCTGGCGTTCGCCGTCGCCTTCACCATCCTGGCTGGGCAGCGGATCGCGCTGGCGCTCATCCCAATCGAGGACCGCAGCGACACCATCATCTACGGGCTGCGCCTCCTTGCCTTCGTCCTGATCCTCGCGGCGATCGTGGACAAGAACCGGAAGAACGCTTAGGCGACGCGTGCGTCTCGGCGCGACCGAACGGCCTCCGCCATCACGCGGAGGCCGCTTCGTTGTCGGACAGCTGGCGAGCCGCCTCGATTCTGCGGCGCAGCGCCTCTCTCTCCGCGTCGATCTCCCGCCATCGCTCTTCGGTGAAGCCCCCGATCGGGTTTATCGCGTCGAGGGCGCGCCGCTTTCGCCAGAGCTCCTCGATCCGGGCATCAATCCGCTTGTTCTCCGCGTCGAGAACTTCCATCACCGCTTCTCGTGCCCGGATCTCCCGCGACGTCTCCTGCACGCTATTGCGCGTCGGTTCCTCTGCCATGTTCGCCTCCGGCTTCCGTGTTCGGTTGTGGGTCGAGGCCGAGCCGTGCTTCAAGCTTCCTGACCACGCTGCGGAGTTCTTGCAGCTGCGCTTCGGTATTGCCAAGCTTGGCCTCCCGGCTCGTTTCAAGCTCCGCGTTGAGCGCAAGCTTCTGCCCCATGACCTCCGCCTCGCCGCCGATCTTGCTGAAGACGGGGAGGTCCGCCGTGACGAGCCGCTTGAGATGGCTTGGGCGAAGGAAGCGGGCCAGGTACAGCGTGACGATCAGTGTGGCGCCCCAGAGGGAGACCAGGACGAAGATACGGCTCGTCCAAATCAGCGGTACCCACGCGAACACGTCCTTCATCGGGCACCGCGCGCCTCCGGGTGGGGGTTCCCGCGGGACGTCTTGTGCCCGCTGCATCGAAGGTAGAAAGGTCCGCTAAATCCTACAATACCCAGGCTTTAACTCGTTCGCGCGGAGGCACGACGAGAGCGGGGGGCGCTCCTTCCAGGGCGCCCCCCGCCGTTTTTCCGTGTGCCTCCAGTTGAGGCTGGTCGCTTACTGTCGCGCGGGGAGCTGGATCATGGGGACCGCGTTGCCGCTGACCTGCGGCATCTTGCCGTCCCAGCGCTTGGTCATCTCGTACTGCACCAGCGTGTTGGTGATGCTCTGGCTCAGGAGGCGGTTGGCCTCGGCCTGCGCGCGCGCTTCGGCCAGGATCGCCATGGCGCGGCCGGCGGCCTTGATGGAGTCGCCCTGCGCCTGGAACGTGTTCTTTTGCAGCTCGTTCTGCGCGGTCAGCGCCTGCTGCTGCATCACGTTCTTGGTGTTGATGGCCTCCATCACCGCGCCCGGCGCGCGGATCTCGTTGATGGTGAACTGCTTCACCATGAAGCCGTACTGCCCCAGCCGGTTGGAGATCAGCGCCTGCGCCTTGGCCACCGTTTCGGCCTTCTTGGGGCCCAGGATTGCCGCGATCTCCTCGCTTCCCACCACCTCCTGAAGCGCCTGCCGGATGGCCTGCTTCACGTAGCCGTGCTGGATGGACTCGATGTCCGTGCGGAAGGTGGAGTACAGCGACGGCGTCTTGCTGGGGTCCAGCTCGAAGGAGAGCGATACGTCCAGCGACACCGGCTGCCCCTCGACGCTGTTGACGTTGATCTCGTCGTTCTGCTTCGACCCGTCGCCGGTGCCCGCCGTCAGCACCAGCGTCTGCATGAAGACCGGGTACTCCTCGACGCCGGTGGTGATCGGGTTCCTGAAGTGCATTCCCGGCCCCAGCGGCTTGGGATCGACGCCGCCGCCCAGCTTGTGGATGATGATCCCCACGTTCCCCGGGTTGATGTACGTGACCGTGGTGGGGATCGCCGCCAGGAGGAGCACGCCGCCGATCAGCAGCGGCGCCTTCCCCAGCAGCGCGCCGAACGGGTTGGTGCGGCCGATGCGGCTCGCTGGGCGGCCGGTGGGGATCTGCGTGGTAGGCATACGGTGTGGAGCTCCGCGTTCTTACAGGTGGTGGGCCGCTCCCGTGCGGGGCGCCCGTGCGGCCTCGGCATGAAGCCGGGCCACGGGGATGAATACGAATCGCCCGGGGACCGGTTTCACTCTGCACGTTGGGAGTGTGTGGCCGCCAGGGCCTCGAACGCAAGGATTTCAGCCGGTTACCGCGTGTCGGCAACGGGGTACAGCGGCGCCCCGGCCAGAGCCTCGATCGCGTCCTCTAATGCCCTGAACTCGTTCGGCGCTTCGCCCTCGTGCTCCAGCCCGTGCCGGTCCGGGTACGCGTTGCTCCCGTTGGACTCGATCTTTGCCCCCGGCGCCACGATGCGCAGGCTCCAGCCTCCGCCGTCCACGATGCCCTCGGCCATGTAGCGCGGGCGCCAGCGCCGCACGCCTGCGTCCGCGGCCGCCTTCCAGAACGCGCGCCACGCTTCCGCCGACGGCACGGTACGGATGCTGTCGGGGCGGGTTCCCGGGCGCGCGTCCCACGGAGTTCGGACCAGCACCACCGTATCGCCGTGCAGCTCCACCCTGCCGGAGCCGACCGCGAAGCCGCCGACGGAGTATTCGAATTCCCGCGGCGCGCCCTCACGCGGAAGGGGTCCAGTGGGGTCGTCGCACGAGGCGAGGAGCGCGGCCGCGAGTATGATCGGGATGGCGCGAGAAAGCATGGGTGTTTCAGGTAGGAGTACCGTGGCTGGAGCTGTTTTCCCACAAACGCCGCTGCGACATGAATCCTGACAGTCTCCAGCGAACCGCAGCTTCACACGGAGCCACAGAGGAGACAACAAGAAAAAGGAGAGGAGTTCCTTCCATTCTTTCCGTTTGCCTCCGTGTCTCTGTGTGAGATGCTTTTACGATTCCCGTGGCTCCGTGATGCGGCCTGGGATCAGCGCGTCCTTGCCGAAGCGGGCGCGCAGGCGGTCGGTGACTTCGGAGAGCTTGCGGTCGCGGGCGCTCTCGACGCCGCCGGGGGCTTCGAAGAGGAGCGGCTCGGCGTCCGCGTCCTCGCCGAGCTTGGAGACGCCCACGCCCAGCAGTCGGATGCCGCCCCCGCGCTGCTCGCGAAGCTGGCGGAGGAGCTGGCGCGCGACCGCGAAGATCGCGCGGTCCGACTCCAGCGGCTCGGGGAGCGTGCGGCTCGCGGAGCGGTCGGTGAAGTCGGCGTAGCGCAGGCGTACCGTCACCGTGCGCGCCTTCATCCCCTCCTTTCGCAGCGATGCGCCCGTCTCCGTGGCGAGGTACAGGAGGCGGGTCTCGATCTCGCGCTCGTCGGTGAGGTCGCGCGGAAAGGTGCGCTCGTGCGAGACGGACTTCTGCGGCGAGCGCGGCGTGACTTCGGAGCTTCCCTCGCCGCGGATGACGGTGTGGAGCCACCGCGCTCGCGCCGGGCCGAGCCACGCGGTCAGCGTCGCAAGGTCCAGCGGGAGCGCCTGGTGCACGGTCGTGACGCCGCGGCGGCGGAGCGCTTCGGCGAAGGAGGGGCCCACGCCCGGGAGGTCGGCCAGCTCCCAGCGCAGCATGAAGTCTTGCTCGCCGCCGGGCGGGACCACGAAGATCCCCGCGGGCTTGTTCACTCCGGCGGCCATCTTTGCCAGCATCTTCGACGTCGCGCCGCCGATGGAGACCACGATCTCCGTCCGCTCGCGCACCGCGTCCTGGATGCGGCGCGCGGTTTCCTCGAGCGGCTCGTTGTGGTAGAGGAGCTCGGTGCCGGTGAGGTCCAGGTAGAACTCGTCGACGCTCGCCGCCTCCACCAGCGGCGAGAACTCGTCGAGGACGGCGCGCACCTCCACGTGCTTGCGCTTCACCATCTCGCCGGGGACGGGGGCGAGGGTGGCGCGGGGGCAGAGCTGGAGGGCGCGCGCCATCGGCATCCCGGCGTGCACCCCGTACCTGCGCGCCGCGTAGCTGGCAGAGGTCACCACGCCGCGACCATCCGGCCGGCCGCCCACGATCAGCAGCTCGGCACGCCCGGCGCCCTCGGGGTCCGCCAGCTGCGCGCAGCGGACGAAGTACGAGTCGCAGTCGGCCAGCAGGATGCGGCGGGGGCGCGCTTCGGTGGACATCGGGTGCGGTTGCGGGTGATCGATGCGATTCCATACACCGGAACGCGGCGGATGGGTGAGGAACCGCGTCTCACACAGAGCCACAGAGGGAACCTGCAAGGGGAAGGGAGAGGGGTTCAGCGCAGCCGTTCGAGGAGGTCGAGGGCGTTGGAGGTGGCGGCGCCGGAGGCGGTGTTGTCGAAGATGCACCACGTGGATGCAATCCGTTCTGTGGCTTTTTTCAGTGATGCGGCGAGGGTGTCCAGGTAGGATGGCGGATAGTCGGAGTAGTAGATTCGGGGCGAGCCGTGCAGGCGGTAGTAGACCAGCTCGGGCCAGCCGCCCGGCTCGGCGGCTTCCGGGACGCGCGCGGGGTCGGCGGCGACGCGGGCGACTCGGGAGTCGATCAGCAGCGCATCGGCGGGGGCGGCGAACCAGGTGGGGTGGCGCGGCTCGCAGGCGACCGGGCCGGCGTGGCGCTCGCGCAGGGCGCGAAGGAATGCGCCCGCGACGTCTTCATCGAAGGCAAGGCTCGGCGGGAGCTGGACGAGAAGGCACCCCAGCTTCGCGCCGAGGCCCGACGCCTCGCCCAGGAAGCGGTCGAGCGCCACTTCCGCTCCCACTAGCTTGGCCGCGTGCGTGATCTCGCGCGGGAGCTTGACGGAGAATCGGAATCCCTCCGGAACGGCGTCCGCCCAGCGCGCATAGGTGGACGGGCGGTGCGGACGATGGAAGGAGGAGTTGATCTCCGCCGCCGGGAAGGCGCCCGCGTAGCGCTGCAGGTGCGTGCCGTCCGCCGGGAAGCGCGGCTGGTCCTTGAGCGGCAGGCTCCACCCCGCGCATCCGACGTACGCGGGCGGCAGGGCGGATGTGGGATCGGGATTCATCCCGCCAAAGTGAGTCCGGCCCGGCGGGCGCAGCAAGGGGGTCGGTTCTAGCTCGTCGGCGTCGTTGTGCTGCGCGCCGTAATCGCGTATCGTGCAGGAGAGAGCGCCCAACGCCGGCCGGAGCTCCGCTGTAGGAGTAGTGCCGCCCGTTGCGGACGTGCGATCCAGCTCAACCCTTCTTCAGAGGTCCCCGTGCTCAACCGAAAGATGGCCGCCCTGCTCCTGGTGCTGGCGACGACCGCCGCATGCGAGCGAAGCACGACGGGCGCGCGCGACGAGTCCCCGTCCGCCGAGGCGCCCCAGCTCACGGAATTCGGCGATGGGCTCTTTGCGTCGCCGGACGTGGCGGGCACGGCCAGCTTCGACCTGAACGCGGGCGCGGGCACCTTTGAGCGCACGCACGGCTGCCCCGCGGGCGGCAGCGTGACGGTATCCGGCACGGTGGATCGCTCGATCGACCGCGCCACGCAGACCGGTACGCTGGCCGTTAACGCGAAGCGGGTGGAGAACGCGTGCGCCTTCCGGCAGCGCGACGGCGTGACCGTCACCGTCACCGGACAGCCCCACACGGTGATGACGGTGAACCAGAGCTTCAACAAGGGCGTCCCCGGCGTGCGCACCCAGACGCAAAAGGGCGCCTTCGCCTGGAGCCGCAGCAACGGGAGGAGCGGCACCTGCGTGATCGACCTGACCTCGACCTTCGATCTGGCCACGCGCACCGCGACCATCAAGGGCAGCTTCTGCGGCCGCCCGGTGGACGATACGCGGACCCGTACGCCCTGATCCGACTGCTTCCGAACGCAGGAAAGGAGGCCGTACCCCCGCGGGTGCGGCCTCCTCTCGTATCTCCCTCCGTGCCCTTTCCGTACCCTCTGCGTCTCTGTGTGAAACGCGGTTACGGACGCTCCGCTGCGGCACCCGGCCCGCGGAACACGACGCCGTTCTTCATCACCCAGCGCACGGCGCGAGTCGCACGGATGTCGCGCGTGGGATCGCCATCGACGGCCACCAGATCGGCGAGGAGCCCGGGGCGCACCGTGCCGAGCTGATCCGCCAGGCCAAAGATCCGTGCGTTGACCGACGTTGCGGCCATCAGCGCCTGCGCGGGCGTCATCCCATAGTCCACCATCAGCTCCATCTCGCGCGCGTTGTCGCCGTGCGTGTAGACGCCCACGTCGCCGCCCATGCAGATGGTGACACCGGACTGCAGCGCCGCGCGAAAGGAGGCGCGCTTCTCACGGATGCGCGCCGGCTCGGGCTCCACCCCTTTGCGCCACCCCCGGTACTGGAGGATGGCGTCGCCCGCGGCCAGCGTGGGGCAGAGCGCCGTGCCGCGCGCCTTCATCAGCCGGAAGACCTCGGCCGTGCCGTTGTCGCCGTGCTCGATGGTCGCGGCGCCGGCGGCGGCGGCGCGGCGCATTCCCTCGGGCGTGGAGGCGTGCACCGCCACCGGGCGCCCCGCGTCGCGCGCGGCCTCCACGGCCAGGCGGATCTCGGCCTCGGTGAAGGTGGGGCGCGAGGGCTCGTCCGGGCCCCAGCGGTAGTCGCCGTACAGCTTCACCCAGTCCGCGCCCCGCCCGATCTGCCCGCGCACGGCGCGGAGGAGGGCGTCGGTGCCATCCGCCTCTTCAGCGCCCTGCGGGAAGCTCACCTCGCTCGCGCCCTTGGGCCCGTAGCTCCCGCTGGCGACGATGGCGAGCGTCGACACCTGCATCCGCGGCCCGGGGATGATCCCCTGCGCGATGGCGTCGCGGAGCCCTACGTCCGCCCAGCCGGCGCCCTCCGTCCCCAGGTCGCGGACGGTGGTGAAGCCCGCCATCAGCGTGGCGCGTGCGTGCGCGGTGGCGCGGGCGACGCGCAGCGCTTGCGACTCGCGCAGCACCTGGTCGTCCCACGACGTCTCGTTGTACGGGTGGAGGAGGAGGTGCGAATGCCCCTCGATCATCCCCGGCATCAGCGTGGCGCCGGGGAGATCCACCACCCGCGCATCGGCCGGCGCCCGCACGGCGGACGCAGGTCCAGCGGCTTCGATGCGCGCGCCGCGCACCAGCACCACCCATCCCTCGTGCGGCGCGGCGGCCACCCCGTCCCACACCCGCGCGGGGCGGATCAGTACTGCCTGCGCGGGCGTCTGCGCGGCGAGCGGGAGGGCGCAGAGTGCAAGGAGAAGCGTGAGGAGCGTTCGCATGGTGCGGTTGCGCAGGGTGGCTGTTCGTCCGTTTCCCCAAGCTACCACGCGCGGCCGGGCACCGAAACAGAGGGCCTCACACAGAGCCACAGAGGGTACGGAAAGAACTACGGAGAGAAGTGCTCCGCGGCTTGTAGTTCCCTCTGTGGCCTCCGTGTGAGGCTTTTTTCACGTGCACTCCGCGGCGGCCGCCAGATACGCGTTGGCGAGCGCCGCCTTGCGCTCGCGCAGCGGGAGGTAGCCGGTGCGGCGGGCGTGGAGCCAGCGGAGCAGCTCGACCTTCCACTCGGGGGCATCGGCGAGGGCGGCATCGATGGCGCTCTCAGGGCCGAATACGGCGGATCGGGCGCCGACGTCGAGTGCGTGCGCCTCCAGCACGTCGAAGAGGTGAAGGGCGCGCCAGGGATCGTATCCGGCCGCCAGGCACAGGTTGAATCCGTGCGCGTCCGCCTTCGCCTCGTGTTCGGGGCCGTGCAGGCGCTGCCGCGCCATCCACACCAGCGGTGAGGCGCCGTCCAGGTGCCCCAGGTCGTGGTGGGCGATCTCGTGCGCGACCACCATCGCGACGGCGTCTTCGTACATGCACCGCTCCATCAGCCGGCGCGAGAGGTACACCCACCGCCCCGGCGCCGTGAACGCGTTGACCTCCGCCGTCCAGAGCACTTCCACGTGCAATCGCGCCTCCGGCGGCCGGTCTGGCTGCAGCCGGTCCGCAACGCTCCGCGCCTGCTCCAGCGCCCACGCTTCGCGCTCGTGGCAGAACCCTTCGGTCAGGATGCGATGCAGGAATGCGCCGCTTGCCAGCTCCTCGTCGTCGCGCGGGAGCGCGGGCTCGGCGCCCTCCATCTCGTCCGGCCGAAGCGCGGGGAAGCTCCACAGCGCGAGATACAGCTGCCGGATGCCGCACGCGATGACGGAAAGGACGATCAGGAGCAGGAAGACGCGCGGGAGCATCGAGGGGGTATCGGTTCGGGAGACCGGCGGACCGCGTTCGGCCAGCTCGGCGCACGTTGCCCTACGATGCGCGGGCCCAGTGCGTTTCGGTGGAGGATGGCGGCGGGATTGTCATGCGGCGGCCTGGATCGAGGCGGGGCAGAGGGAGGGCAGACACGCAGGTCTGCCCCTACGGGATTGGTGCGGGGCGCGGAGGTTGTGGCGGGGGCAAGGGTGGGCGCGATGAATCGCGCCCCTACCACGGATGCCGTGGCAGGGGGGCAGCCGCGCGCTGGAGCGTGTCGCGCCAGCGCGGGTCGGCGAGGATCATGCGGATCCAAGGTGTGTAGGCGTCCGGATGGGCCTCGGCGTCGCGGGCGAGGTCGTCGAGCGGGGCCCAGCGCCAGCCGTCCACCTCGGCCGGGTCGGGGGCGGGGGCGCCCTCCCAGCGGCCCACGAAGACGTGGTCGAGCTCGTGCTCCACCAGGCCGCCGCCCACCTCCGCGCGGTAGGTGAAGGCGAAGGCGGGGTGGAGGTCGCACTCGAAACCCATCTCCTCGCGCAGGCGGCGGCGCGCGGCGACGTCGACGGGCTCGCCGGGGCGCGGATGGCTGCAGCAGGTGTTCGTCCACTGGCCGCCGGAGTGGTACTTGGCGGAGGCGCGGCGCTGGAGCAGCACGTCGCCGTCGCGGTTGAAGACGAACACGGAGAGCGCGCGATGCAGCCGCCCCTCCACGTGCGCGCGCTGCTTCTCCAGCGTGCCGACTTCGGCGTCGCTCTCGTCCACCAGGACGACGCGCTCTTCGGGGAATGGCGGGTTCATGCCGTAAATTTACACGCGCGCGCCGCGCCGCACCACGACCGGCGACCCCTCTGCGACGAACGCGGAGCGGGGCGGAGCGGTGAGCGCTTCAGCGAATGCGGGGCCGTAGAGCGCGGCCACCTCGGCGTCGAGCTGGTGCGTCTGCGCATCCCACACGCGCCACGACGGGTGCTCCACGCGGTACTCCACCGTGCCCCCGCCGCGCTGCGCCGCGTATCCCCAGTAGTGCTCCGTGATGAACTCCGCCTCCGAGCCTGGGACGAGCGGCTGCGGATCGCCGTGCGTGGTGGCGCGCAGGGCACACCAGCGGCCGCCATGCTTCCATCCATACTCCACGTGCCGCCCGCCGTCATCCAGCGGCGCGATGCGGTGGCGCATGGGCATGGCGGCGTACTGCTCGTTGTAGATCACCCGCGCCACCGTCGCGATCGCCCAGCGCGGCACGATCTCGCGCACGAACACCACCCCGCGCCGCCACCCCTCCGCCCCGCGGCGGCGAACGTAGAAGCGCAGGTTCACCTCCTCGAAGTCGCGGTGGAAGGGGATCGGCACCCCCAGCACCCGCGTGTCCAGGAAGAGGAAGCCCACCATGCTGGCGTACGTGGTGCCGCCCCACGAGTCCAGCTCCGTCCCGGCGGGCACGAGCGGGCGCAGGGCGGCCGGATCGACCTCGTAGTTGAGCATGAGGAGGTCGCGCCACTGTGCCGTCAGGAAGCGGCCGGAGGGCGCGCTCGGTTCTTCCGGCATCGTGGGCATGGTGGGCGACGGGACGAACTGGCACGGAGAAACGGAGAAGATGCCGCGTGCTCTCTTCCGCGTCTCCGTGCGATCGGGCTCGGGCACGTGCGTCAGTGCGCGGCGGTGTCGGGCAGGGCCGGGGCCGACGGCGCCGCGGTGGTGGGCTGCGAGGTGCTGCCGGGCGTGACGGCCGGGTCTTGCGCGCCCTCGCCCTGGCCCGCGGTGCCGCCCGACGGGTCCGGCGGTGCTGGGAGCTGTTCGGAGTTCGCGGGCGGCTCGGGTTCCTTGGATGCGTCGGCGCAGCCGGCCAGGATGCCGCACAGCGAGAGGGTCAGGAGAATGTGTCGATTCATGGGGGACGCTCCGCGTTGTGGGTGCCGCATGCCGGCGGACGGACCGCCGGCCGGGACCTGATTTCGCAGGCAATCGCCGCGCCGGGACGACGGGGGCGGAGCCGGGGCGGGCACGGGCAGCCACGCGGGGCGGCCCCTGCGAGGATTGCCGCCGCCCGCGTCCCCCCCTGGCCCGCGATTCGCAAACCCGCCGCGCACGGAATCGAAGTCACACCGGCCACGGAGACGGGATGCCACGGGAAGTCACGGATGCGGAGGGGGTGCGGTGGACGTGCGTGCAGGCGTACGCCGGGCTGGCCCAGAGCGCGGACGAATCGGGGAACAAGGACGCGGCGCGCGTGGACGGCGCCGGGGACCGCTTCCGCGTGGTGTGCACCCCCAGCGGCGGCGCGCAGACCGCCGAGCTGGAGCTCGCCGGCGACTGGGAAGAGGGGATGGACGACGGGGAGCTGCTGAAGGAGATCGAAGGGGCGCGCGGGTAGGCCCGCGCGCCCCGGCTTCATCCTTGCGAACCGGCGCAGCCGCGGAGCATCCCATTTTCGTCAATTCGTTGCCCGCCAACACGTATCCCCGGCGCAGCCATGGACAGCAGCACCACCCAGATCGTCACGGACCTTCTCACGAGCGACCCGCACGGGCTGCAGGAGGCGTGGATCGCCGAGCAGCTCGCCTCGCCGGACACGCGCCCCGACCTGATCACCGAGGCCGAGCTCCGCCAGCAGTCCGGCGAGTTCCTGCAGCTTCTGCGCGAGGCGCTGCGAAGCGGCGGGCCGGCCGAGCCGGACAGCCCCGCCTGGGCGCCGCTGCGCGAGATGCTGGGGCGCGTGTCGCGGGCGCGGGCGCTCAAGGGGTTCACGCCCTCCGAGACGGCTACCTTCGTCTTTTCGCTGCGCGGCCCCCTCTTCGAGCGGCTGCGCGCGGCGGCGGGCGACGATCCGGGGCGCTACCACGAAGGGCTGCGAGGGGTCACCACGCTGGTGGACCGGCTGGGGCTGCACACCACCGAGGTGTTCCAGCGCAGCCGCGAAGAGGTGATCCACCGTCAGCAGCAGGAGCTGATGGAGCTCTCCACCCCCGTGGTGAAGCTGTGGGACGGCATCCTTGCCGTACCGCTGATCGGCACGCTGGACAGCGCGCGCACGCAGGTGGTGATGGAAAGCCTGCTGCAGCGCATCGTGGACACGGAGGCGACCGTCGCCATCATCGACATCACGGGGGTGCCCACGGTGGACACCCTCGTCGCGCAGCACCTGCTGAAGACGGTGGCGGCGGCGCGGCTGATGGGGGCCGACTGCATCATCAGCGGCATCCGCCCGCAGATCGCGCAGACCATCGTGCACCTGGGGGTGGAGCTGCACGGCGCCGCCACCAAGGCTACGCTGGCCGACGCCATCCTCATGGCGCTGCGCCAGACCGGGTGGCGGGTCACGCGCACCGCGAAGGGCTGAGCCGCATGGAGCGCATCCCGATCCTCAAGATGGGGCGCGTCCTCCTGGTTACGATCCAGGTGGACATGCACGACCGGCTCGCCCTGGCGCTGCAGGACGACCTCACCACGCGCATCGCGCAGAGCGGCGCGCGCGGGGTGCTGATCGACATCTCGTCGCTGGACGTGGTGGACTCGTTCATCGGGCGGGTGCTGGCCAACATCGCCGCCATGAGCCGCGTGCTGGACGCGCAGACGGTGGTGGTGGGGATGCAGCCGGCGGTCGCCATCACCCTGGTGGAGCTGGGCCTCTCCCTTCCAGGGGTCCGCACGGCGCTCAACGTGGAGCGGGGAATGGAGCTGCTGCGCGTGGCGCTGGCGGAGGAGGAGGGCGAGGATGACGGCGCCGGCGATGCTGACGCCGGGGAGTGAGGCGTACGCCATCCGCAGCGACGCCGACGTGGTGGCCGCCCGCCAGGCCGTGCGCGCGCGGGCGGTGGAGCTGCGCTTCTCCCTGGTGGACCAGACCAAGATCGTGACCGCCGCCAGCGAGCTCGCGCGCAACACCCTGGTCTACGGCGGGGGCGGGTCGATGCGCATCGAAACCGTCGAGCGGCCGCCGCGCACCGGGCTGCGCATGGTGTTCGAGGACAGCGGGCCCGGCATCGCGGACGTGCAGCAGGCACTGCGAGACGGCTACACCACCGGTGGCGGGCTGGGGCTGGGGCTGGGCGGCTCGCGGCGGCTGCTGGACGAGATGGAGATCGAATCGGCGGCGGGGCAGGGGACGCGCATCACGGGCACCAAATGGAAGTAGCGGCGATGGAGACGCGCTGCGGGTGCCTGGTGCGCGTGGAGGAGGAGAGCCAGGTGGGCGACGCGCGCCGCCAGTTCCAGCGGCTGGCGCACGGGCTGGGCTTCGACGAGACGGACGCCGGGCGCGTGGCGCTGGTGACCACCGAGATGGCCGGCAACCTGGTGAAGCACACCTCCGGCGGCGGCCGCCTGCTGGCCCAGCCGCGCATTCAGGGCGGGGTGCTGGGGATGGAGATCCTGGCGCTGGACCGCGGGGCGGGGATCGCCAACGTGGGGCAGGCGCTGCGCGACGGCTTCACCACCGCCGGCTCGCCGGGAACGGGGCTGGGCGCCATCTCGCGGCTGGCCGACCGCTTCGACATCCACTCCCTTCCAGGCATCGGGACGGCGATCCTGGCGCGCCTCTGGCCACGCGGCGCGCAGCCGGCGCCGGTGCCGCTGGAGGTGGCGGCGGTACACCTCTCCAAGCCGCGCGAATCGGTGTGCGGCGACAACTGGGCCTTCGTTCCGCGCGGGGGCGGCGGCGTCCTGCTGGTGGCCGACGGGCTGGGGCACGGCCCCGGCGCCGCCGAGGCTTCCATGGAGGCGGTCAGGGTCTTCCGCGCGCGTCCGGACGACTCGCCGGTGCAGATGGTGGAGTCGATCCACGCCGCCCTGCGCCCCACGCGCGGCGCGGCCATCGCGGTGGCCGTTCTGGACGCGGTGCGCGGCGAGATCCGCTACTGCGGGGTGGGGAACATCGCCGGGAGCGTGGCGGGGGGCGAGCGCGAGCACAGCATGGTGTCGCACAACGGCACCGCCGGGCACCACGTGGGGCGCGTGCAGGAGTTCACCTACGCCTGGCCCGCGGGAGGGCTGGTGGTGATGCACTCGGACGGCCTGCAGGCGCGCTGGTCGATGGCGCGCTACCCGGGGCTGGCCGGGCGCGACCCGGCGCTGGTGGCGGGCGTCCTCTTTCGCGACTTCTGCCGCGAGACGGACGACGCCACGGTGGTCGTCGTCCGCCGCACGCCGTGACCCCGCTCTGGTCGCTGGTGCTGCGCGGCGAGCAGGACGTGGTGCTCGCCCGGCAGCGCGCGCGGCACGCCGCCCTGCTGGTGGGCTTCGACGCCCAGGGCGCCACCCGCATCGCCACCGCCGTGAGCGAGATCGTGCGCAACGCCCAGACGTACGCGGGCGGCGGCACGATAGAGATCGGGGTGCAGGAGGAGCGAGGTGTGCGGTCGCTCGCCATCCGCGTGGCGGACCGCGGGCCGGGGATCCCGCATCTCGACGAGGTGCTGGCGGGGCGCTACCGCTCTTCGACCGGGATGGGAGTGGGGCTCCAGGGAACGCGGCGGCTGATGGATTCCTTTGCCATCGAAGCGGCGCCGGGGAAGGGGACCGTGGTGACGATGGCGAAGCGCCTTCCCGCGGGCGCCGCGCCCACGGCGGCGTCGCTGGCCCGGGCAGCGGACACGCTGGCGCGCGAGGTGTCGCACGACGCCGCGGCCGAGGTGCGCAGGCAGAACCAGGAGCTGCTGCGCCTGCTAGCGTCGCTGGAGGAGCGGCAGAACGAGCTGGCCCGCCTCAACGCGGAGCTGGAGGAGACCAACCGCGGCGTCCTGGCCCTGCACGCCGAGCTGCGCGACCGCGCCGACCGCGAGGCCGAGGCCCGCCGGAGCGCCGAAGCCGCGTCGCGCGCGCGGGACGCGGTGCTCGCCATCGTGTCGCACGACCTGCGCAACCCGGTGGGGAGCGTCATCACCGCCGCCGCCTTCCTGCTGGACACGCTCCCCGGGGAGGTGCTCGCCACGCCGCAGGGGAAGCAGGTGGGGGTGATCCACCGCGCCGCCCGCCGCGCCAACCGCCTCCTGGAGGACCTGATGGACGTCACCCGCATCGAGGCCGGGGGCCTGGCGGTGGACGCCGTGCCGGTGGAGGTGGCCGGCCTGCTGGCCGACGCCGCCGAGGTGATGCGCGCTCCCGCGGAGGAGAACGGGGTGGAGCTCCTCACCGACTGCGCGGGCTCGCTGCCGGCGGTGCTGGCGGACCGCGACCGCGTGCTGCAGGTGTTCGCCAACCTGGCGGGGAACGCCGTCAAGTTCACCCCCGCCGGGGGCGCGGTGACGCTGGGAGCGGCGTGCGCGGAGGGAGCCGTGCGCTTCTCCGTGGCGGATACGGGGCCGGGGATGAGCGTGGAGCAGGTGGAGCGCGCCTTCGACCGGTTCTGGCAGGCGGGGCGCGCGGACCGGCGCGGCGTGGGGCTGGGGCTCAGCATCGCCCGCGGCATCGTGGAGGCGCACGGCGGAATCCTGTCGGTCACCAGCGCACCCAACGAGGGCGCCATCTTCCACTTCACGCTTCCCACCGCCCCGTGAGCGAGCTTCCGCTGCTGTCGCTGCCGCTGCTGCGCGAGGAGGACGTGGTGATCGCCCGCCGCCGCGCCCGCGAGGCCGCCGAGCGCGCCGGCTTCGAGCGCCAGGACGCCACCCGCATCGCCACCGCCGTCAGCGAGATCGCGCGCAACGCCTACGGCTACGCCGGCGGCGGCTCGATGGAGCTGTTCGTGGCGGACGGCTCGCTGGGGGTGCGCGTGGCGGACCGGGGCCCCGGCATCCCGCACCTGGATGACGTGCTGGGCGGACGCTACACCTCGCCGACCGGGCTGGGCGCGGGGATCACGGGGGCGCGGCGGCTGATGGACACCTTTCGCATCGACACCGCGGAGGGGCGCGGGACGACGGTCGTGATGTCGATGAAGCTGCCCCCCGGCAGGCGGCTGGGCGAGACGGATGCGGCGCGCATCGCCGCGGATCTCGTGCGCGCGGCCCCGCCCGAGCCCGTGCACGAGCTGCACGAGCAGAACCGCGAGGTGCTGCGCGCCCTCGCCGCGCTGGAGGAGCGCAAGGAGGAGCTGGAGCGCCTGAACAGCGAGCTGGAGGACACCAACCGCGGCGTGGTGGCGCTGTACGCCGAGCTGGATCAGCGCGCCGAGCAGCTGGGGCAGGCCAACGACCTCAAGGCGCAGTTCCTGTCGTACATGAGCCACGAGTTCCGCACGCCGCTGGACTCCATCCTGGCGCTGAGCGGCCTCCTGCTGGCCCGCACCGACGGCCCGCTCACCGACGAGCAGGAGACGCAGGTGGGGTTCGTGCGCCGCTCCGCCCGCGACCTGCTGGACATGGTGGACGACCTGCTGGCCGCGTCGCGCGTGGACGCGGGGCAGGTGAAGGTGCGTCCCTCCCCGTTCACGGTGGACGACGTCTACAACGCGGTGCGCGCCATGCTCCGCCCCCTGATGGACGCCGCCGCGCCGCCGCTGGCGTGGGAGGTGGAGCCGGGGCTCCCCGCGCTGCACACCGACGAGGCCAAGGTGGCGCAGATCCTCCGCAACCTCATCTCCAACGCCCTCAAGTTCACCGAGCGTGGCGAGGTGCGGATCTCCGCCGCGCGCGGGCCGGGGGAGGGCACCGTCCAGTTCCGTGTGGCGGACACGGGAATCGGGATCGCGCCGGAGGACCGGGAGCGGATCTTTCGCGACTTCGCGCAGGTGGAGAGCCACTTGCAACGGCGGGTGCGCGGGAGCGGGCTGGGGCTGCCCCTCTCGCGCAAGCTGGCCGTGCTGCTGGGGGGCGACCTGGGCGTGGAGAGCACCCCGGGGGCTGGATCGGTCTTCTCGCTCGTCATCCCCTTCACCTATACCGAGCCCGCGGCGCAAGGATGACCGAAGAGCGGATCCTCACCGTCCTAAACGTGGACGACTACCCGGCCGCGCTGTACGCCACCTCGCGCGTGCTGCGCCAGGCCGGCTATCGCGTGCTGGAGGCGACCACCGGTGCGGAGGCGCTGGCGCGCGCCGGGGAGTGCCCGGACCTCATCATCCTGGACGTGAACCTGCCGGACGTGGACGGCTTCGAGGTGGCGCGGCGCATCAAGGCCGACCCCGAGACGGCCACCATCCCCCTCCTGCACATGTCCGCCGCGTACCGCGACCCGGAGCACCGCGCGCTGGGGCTGGAGGGCGGCGCCGACGCATACCTCGCCCAGCCGGTGGAGCCGCGCGAGCTCCTGGCCACCATCCGCGCACTGCTGCGCGTGCGCGAGGCGGAGAGCGTCGTGCGCCAGAGCGAGGAGCGCCTCCGCGTGCTCGCCTCCGCCACGGCCGACGTGGTGTGGACCACCGATGCCAGGGGGAGGCTCACCGGCGACCTCCCCAGCTGGCGCGACCTCACGGGCCAGGCGCCGGAGGAGCTGCTGGGGTGGGGATGGCTGGACGCGGTGCACCCCGGCGACCGCGCCCGCATCGCGCAGACGTGGGAGGACGCCGTCCGCGAGCAGGGCACCTACGACACCGAGTACCGCCTGCGCATGCGCGACGGCGCCTACCGCATCTTCATGGCGCGCGGGGTGCCGGTGCTGGAGCCCGGCGGCGAGATCCGCGAGTGGGTCGGCCTCTGCATGGACGTGGAGGACCGCCGCCGCGCCGAGGACCGCCAGCGCTTCCTGAGCGACGCGGGCGCCGTCCTGGCCGCGTCGCTGGAGGCGGAGCGGATGCCGGGGCGCCTCGCCGAGATCGCCGTCCCGCTGCTGGCCGACTCCTTCTCGCTGGAGCTGCACCCCTTTGAGGACGGCGAGCGGATGGTGGCCTCCGCGCCGGACCGCGACGCGCTCCCCGTGCTCCCCGACGAGTTCGAGGAGCGCCTGGCGGCCGGCGAGACGGTGGCGCTGGGGCCGGGCGAGCTGCCGGGGGTGCGCTCGTACGTGGCGGCGCCGCTGATCGCCCGCGGCGAGATGCTGGGGTCGGTGCGCATGGCCACCGGGCCCTCGGGGCGCACCCTGGGCCGGGCGGACGCGGAGGCGCTGGGCGAGCTGGCGCGGCGGGTGGCGCTGGCAGTGGACAACGCGCGCCTCTACACGGCCGCGCTCGATGCCAGCGAGACGAAGAGCGAGTTCCTGGCCACCATGAGCCACGAGCTGCGCACCCCCATGAACGCCATCCTGGGCTACGCCGACCTGCTGGACGCCGAGGTGGCGGGCCCCCTCACGGCCGCGCAGCGCGAGCAGCTCAACCGCATCGGCGCCAGCGCGCGGCACCTCCTGCAGCTCATCGACGAGATCCTCACCTTCTCGCGCATCGAGGCCGGCCGCGAGCAGGTGAGCGTGGAGCGCTTCGACCTGGCGGATCTGGCCCGCGACACGGCGGAGATGGTGGAGCCGATGGCGCGCGGCAAGGATCTCCGCTTCCCGGTGGACACCTCCGCCGATCCGCTGTGGGTGGTCTCCGACCCCGGCAAGGTGAGGCAGATCCTCCTGAACCTCCTTTCCAACGCCGTCAAGTTCACCGAAGCGGGGGAGGTGCGCCTCGCCGTGCGCGCGGAGGGCGACGAGGCCGTGCTGCGCGTCGCCGACACGGGAATCGGGATCGCGCCGGAGCAGCAGGAGCGCATCTTCGACGCCTTCTGGCAGGTGGAGCAGTCTTCGATCCGGCGCGCGGGCGGCACCGGCCTGGGCCTGAGCGTCACCCGCCACCTGGTGGACATGCTGGGCGGCTCCGTGGAGGTCGCCAGCACGCGCGGCGAGGGGAGCACGTTCACCGTGCGGATTCCGCTGGAGGCCCCCTCACCCCCCCCGCCCCCCTCTCCCAAACCGCTGGGAGAGGGGGGAGATCGCGGCGATTCGCGCGGTGTCTCCGCGGCTGGGAACGCATCCTAGGCCCTCACCCCCCCGGCCCCCCTCTCCCGACTTCGGGAGAGGGGGGAGATCGCGGGGATTCGCGCGGTGTTTCCGGATCGGGGAACGCATCGATCCGGTAGGGGCGCGATTCATCGCGCCCGCCCTTGCCTCCACCTCGATCGCCGCCCTGCGTGTCCACCCGCCCTTGCGCCCACCTCGATCCATGCGCAACGCACCGATCCCGTAGGGGCCGCCCCACGTGGCTGCCCGTGCCCTGGGCGTCCGCCGAACCACGCCGCGCGCGACGATCCAGGCGCTTCCGTGCGTAACGATCCGGCGACTGTCGTCGCGCGGGCTCGCTGTTTGCCGGAGGGAGGTGGTTCCCCGGCGGCTCCGGGGCGGCGGGTCCGTTTCCCGGGAGGACGCAGTGAGTGCTCGATGGATCGTAGTGTGCGTGCCGCTGCTGGCCGCATGCACCAACGCCAAAGATTCGCGGCAGAACGAGGTCACCTTCACCTGCGAAGGCGGTGCCCGCATCACCGCGTGGTTCCAGGACCGCGGCGTGCGCCTCCTCCTTCCCGACGAGACGGAGAAGGTGACGCTCACGCAGGTGCGCGCCGGCACCGGCGACAGCTACGAAGCGGGGGGGATGCGCTTCGAAGTGAACGCGGACTCCGCCACGCTGGAGCGGAACGGGAAGCGCGTGTACCATGGCTGCTCCACCTGACACCAACCGCCCTGAGCCGCTGAACGCGCCCCGCCCGGACACGCCCCCGCCCGAACCCACGGACTATTCGCTCCGCCGTTACCTGGTGGAGTTCTTTGAAGTGGTTACGAACGCGGACTCGCGCTTCGTGCGCTCGTTCCGCGCGCTCCTGGTGCGGCCGGGAGAGCTGACCGCGGCGTACTTCTCGCCGCGCCGGGACGAGTACCTGCGGCCGCAGCAGATCCTCCTCTTCTGCAGCGTCTTCTTTTTCTTCACCCAGCCGCTGATCGGCTTCAACGGCCTCAACTCGCCGCTGGCGATCCACCTGAGCCAGACTCCCTACAGCCCCCTGGTGGAGCCGTGGGTGACCGCCGAGGTGGCGCGGCGCGGGATGGGGCTGGAGGCGTATCGCGCGATCTTCGACGCCGCCGTGGATGCCCACGCGCGGTCGCTGGCCTTTCTGCTGGTGCCCATCTTCGCGCTCCTGGTGACGATGGTCTTCTGGCGTCCGCGGCGCTTCTTCGTGGAGCACCTCGTGTTCGCCACGCACGCCATCGCCTTCATGCTCCTCCTGATGCCCCCCGTAGTGCTGGCGCTGAGCATGCTGGCCCGCTTTGCCTACAGCGCCGGGGCGAGCGCGGAGGCCGCCAGCATGATCGCAGACGCGGCGGGGCCGGGGTTGTTCTGGGGGGTCTACCTGGCGCTGGCGCTGCGCACGGCGTACGGCCACGGCCGCGCGCTGGCGATCGGCAAGGCGGCCGTCCTTTCCGTGGGGACGCTGGCCGTGCTCACCGTCTACCGCTTCGTCCTCTTCCTGGCGACGTTCTACGCCCTGTAGGCACTGTTCCGCGGGCGCCGCGCGCGGTAAGCTGATGCCGGCCCGCCCGACCACGGCGGGCCGGCGTTTTTCCCACCGCACTCCAGCGATCCGGATGGCAAGACCTTCCCCCGGCAGCGAGCTTTCCCCGTACGCCGAGTTCCGCCGCGGCGAGTGGGCGCGGCTGCGCGGCGCCACCCCGCTCACCCTTTCCGAGGCCGAGCTGGACGCCCTGCGCGGCGTGGACGGCCACGTGTCGCTGGAGGAGGTGGCGGACATCTACCTCCCGCTCTCGCGCCTGCTGAACCTGTACGTGGCGGCGGCGCAGCAGCTCTACCGCGTCACCGACACCTTTCTGGGGAGCCCTGCGGCGCGGGTGCCGTACGTGATCGGGGTGGCGGGCAGCGTGGCGGGGGGAAAGAGCACCACATCGCGCATCCTGCAGGCGCTGCTGGCGCGCTGGCCAGACCATCCCAAGGTGGACCTGGTGACGACGGACGGCTTCCTGTATCCCAACGGGGTGCTGCAGGCGCGGGGGATCATGCACCGCAAGGGCTTCCCCGAGAGCTACGACGTGCGCCGGCTGATCCGCTTTCTGGCCGAGATCAAGGGCGGGGCAGAGGAGGCGCGCGCGCCGGTGTACTCGCACCTGATCTACGACATCGTCGCCGGCCAGGAGCTGGTGGTGCGGCGGCCGGACATCCTGATCGTGGAGGGGCTCAACATCCTGCAGACGGGCGCGCCGCAGCCGGAGCGGCCGGCGCGGCTCTTCGTATCCGACTTCCTGGACTTCTCCATCTACATCGACGCCAGCGAGCGCCACCTGGAGACGTGGTACATCCAGCGCTTTCAGCGGCTGCGCGAGACGGCGTTCCGCGATCCCACCTCCTTCTTCCACCGCTACGCCATCGGGATGTCCGACGACGAGTCGATCGCATTCGCGCGCGAGGTGTGGGCCACCATCAACGCCGTGAACCTGCGCGAGAACGTCCTCCCCACCCGCGACCGCGCGCGGCTGATCCTGCAGAAGGGCAAGGACCACCGGGTGGAGCGGGTGCGGCTGCGGAAGCTGTGAGGCCCTCACCCCCGCTCGTTCCTCGCGGCCCCCTCCCGTGGCCGGCGCGGGGCCAACGGGCATGCGCGGTGCGGTGATCATACGAAGAAGACAGAGTGAACATTGCGTTCTCTTTTGCACTCTCTTTGCGTCTTTGCACACATCTTGAAACACGACAAGGTTTTTCGCATCCGCAGGAACAAACATAAGGTTGACGGGAACCGTGGGGGGCGCTAGCTCTCACGGCATCGGATCACCTTCGTTTCACAACCCCGGAGATCGGTGCGCAAGATCGGCAGCAGGTGGATGGTGCTGTCGTTCGCGGCGCTTGCGGGTGCGGCGGCCACGGGGACGTGGGCCAGCCGCTCCCCCACGCCGGTGCCGGTGTCCGTGGCGGTCGCGTGGTGGTACGGCGGCGATTACGAGGGCAGGGAAGGGGTGGAGATGCAGCGCGGCGAGTCGGACTGCGGGATCGCGGCGCTCTCCATGGTGATGAAGCACCACCAGCGGCGCGCGGAGCTCGAAGGGGAGCGGCGCGGCGTGCTGGAGCGGGGCGAGGGGCTGTCCCTCCTAGAGATGCAGGGCATCGCGGCGCGGCACGGGCTCGCGGCGCAGGGGTGGCGGATGGACATGCGGGCGCTCGCCCGCGCTCCGCTCCCCGCGGTGGCCCACTTCGAAGACCATTACGTGGTGGTGGACCGCGTTCTGCCGGACGGCACGGTGCATGTGCGCGACCCCGGGATCGGCCGCGTCGTTCTGCCGGCGGCGGATTTCGCCCGGCTCTGGACGGGAAACGTGCTCGTCTTCGGCAGCTGAATAGGTCCGGAAACACGGGGCTCCACATTCCTCAGCTTGACGCATATTTCCCGATATAACTGGTTGACTGAACTTTGCGGCAGATGTATCCTCTGATCGTACCCCGCTGACAAAATGACCCGCCCCAGGCAGCGCTCTTCCCGGCCGAGCCGGGATTGAGACCGCCCAGCTTCGTTGTCTGTTAGCAGGATTAGATCGCCACCCTACGTACCGAACGTACTCTCGTTGACGTAAAGCACGCGCTCAGTGGCCGGGGCTCGATCCGCCCCGCCCGCATCGCCCGGGATCCTGCGGGATCTCCCCTCCTCCGGCGAAGCGTGCTGATCTCCTGAACAAAACAGAGCTCGTGGCTCGGTGTGGTGCAGGCGCCTCGTTGCGCCCACGCCGGCCGGGGTGCGTATCGCCGCGGCGCAAGCCGCGCCCTGGAACCCCCCTACCCGGGAGGCAGTCCGGCCCGCTGCGTGGCCGGAGAAGGTCGAGTACCGATGTACTGCGTGGTGCTGCTGCGGTGGGTCGTACCGAAGTGTCCTGATGTTCACTTTCAGACGCAATTCTCAAGGACAGCCGTGTTCAAGAAATTTGGTCTCAGTGTGGCTCTCGCGTTCGCGCTCGTCGGTGGCGGTGTCGCCGCCACGGCCGGCGCCCCGGCGACCGCGACGGCCTCCGTCGCCGTGTCGCACGCAGCCCCGGTCCAGTTCGCCTCCCTCGCCACCGCGCCGGTGAGCGTCGAGGTGGCCCAGCTCTCCGTCGCGCAGATGAGCGACGTGCAGGGTGACGGGCTGTGGAAGAAGTTCAAGAAGTGGGTCAAGAAGGTCATCAAGAAGGTCATCGGCGTGATCGTACAGGAGATCGTCAAGGCGATCACCGAGTGGCTCGAGGAGCTCTTCAGCAGCACCGACGGCGGCGAGAAGCAGGAGGGCAGCGAGGCCGAGGTCAAGAACTACAACTCGCAGGCCGACTACGAGGCGGACAACGCTTCCAGCACCTACGTCGAGAACAACGACTTCCAGCAGACCGAGATGTGGTACGGCAGCGGCGGCGGCAGCTGCGGCGGTGGCTACGAGCAGGAGCAGCAGTACCAGATGTACCAGGAAGTCCAGACCGTCTGCTAGTTGAGGGGAGCCGCGTGCCTCCGCCGGAACCGCGCCCCCGGGCGCGGGCCGGACCGCAGCCGAAGGCACGCGGGGCAGTAGCCATCCGCATCATCACGCACAGCTCCGCTGCCGGCCCGTCCGCGGGCCGGCAGCGGAACCGCTGGCCGCAGGGAGCTCCGCACGCTTCCGCCCCCCACATCCGGGGAGAGCGGCGTTACCGAAAAAACGGGGGAAGAGAAATGCCGAGGTATCCTGGCGACGGTGGGTGGAAGGGCGCGGTGTGCATCGCCGCCGTGGGGACCGTGCTCGCCACCGCCGCGGCGGGCGCGCAGCAGCCGGCGATCCCGGCCGGGCCGCGCACGCTGTCGCTGGAAGCGGCGGCGGCCCTGGCGCGCGAGCACAACCCGGCGATCGCCGAGCACACCAACGACAGCCGCGTGGCCGGTGCCGCCCTGCGCGCCGCCTACGGCGACCTCCTCCCCACGCTGAACCTCTCCAACTCACTCGGATACACCGCCAGCGGCGAACGCCGCATCGGCTCGGTGTCGCTGGGCGACCAGCCCTCCGTGTACTCGTCCAGCTTCAACGTGGGCGCGTCGTACGGCCTTACCGCATCGCGCCTCCTGCAGCCGCGGGTGATCCGCGCCGAGACCCGCGAGGCGGAGGGGCAGGCCGTGAGCATGGCCGCGACGGTGCAGGCGGACGTGACGCGACGCTACCTGGCGGTGCTGCAGGCGCAGGCGCGGCTCCACCAGGCGGAGCGCGAGATCGTGCGCGCCGGCGAGTACGTGCGCCAGGGGAACGCCCAGGCCGCCGCGGGGCTCACCAGCCCGCTGGACCGCACCCGCGCGCAGGTGCAGCTGAGCCAGTCCGAGATCCGCCGCATGCAGGCCCGCCGCACCCTGCGCACCGAGGTGCTGGCGCTGGGCCGCGTGACGGGGGTGATGATGGACCCCGAGGTGGAGCTGACCTCCACCTTCGCCCTGTTCGAGCCGAAGTGGACGGACGAGGAGCTGGTGCAGAGGGCCCTTGCCGGCAACCCGTCGCTGAACACGGCCGAGCTGGCCGTGGGCACCGCGCGCGCCCGCACCACGCTGGCCCGCGCCGCCTCCCTGCCCACGCTCTCCTTCTCCGTGAACGCGCACGGGTGGATCCAGCGCTCGGGCGACGTGGAAGCGCTCATCCAGCAGCGGCTGGGGCGCGGCGCCACGCCCGAGCAGGAGGCCGCCATCCGCGAGCGGGTGCTGAGCGAGAACGACGGCTACCCGTTCAACTACAACCGGCAGCCGGTGAACGCCGCGCTCACGCTCTCCGTTCCCGTGTTCCAGGGCTTCGCCCGGCGGGCGAGCATGGAGCGCAGCCGCGCCGCGCTGGAAGACGCCTCGCTGCGCCGCCGCGCCGAGCAGGTGAGGGTGTACGCCGAGGTGGCCACCGCCGCCACCAACCTGCGCGCCTCGTACGAGCTGGCCCGCGCGCACGAGACGGTCCGCGGGCTGGCCACCGAGGAGGTGCGCCTGGCCGAGCAACGGATGCGGATGGGCAGCGGGAGCATCCTGCTGCTCACCGACGCGCAGACCCGGCTGGGCCAGGCCGAGCTGGACGAGATCGACGCCGTGTACGCGTTCCACCTGAGCCTGGCGGAGCTGCAGGCGCTGGTCGGCACCCCCCTTCGCTGAACCCACGTCCCGGGACTTTCCATATGCGCAAGCGCAAGATCGCCACCCTCGTCTCCGCCGGCCTCGTCGTCATGCTGGTCGTCGTCGTCTCCGCCGCCTCGGACCCCGAGGAGGGGGTGGCGGTGCACACCGAGCCCGTGGCCGCACGCAACCTGGTCTCCACCGTGCCGGGGAGCGGCCGCATCGAGCCCAAGCGCAAGGTGGACGTCTCCACCGACGTATCCGGGCGCGTGACGCGGCTGGCGGTGCAGGAGGGGGACTGGGTGAACCAGGGCGACCTGCTGGTGACCATCGACCCCGCCCGCTTCCACGCCGCGCTGGTGCGCGCCCAGGCGGGGCTGTCGCAGACGGAGTCGTCGGCGGAGCAGGCGGCGGCCAACCAGGTGTACGCCGAGCGCGAGCTGGGCCGGCTGCAGGCGGTGGCGGGCGGCGGCGGCTTCGTGAGCGAGGCGGAGACGGAGCGCGCGCGGGCGCAGGTGCAGGGCGCGGCGTCGCAGGCGCGCGGGGCCCGCTTCACCGTGGACCAGGCGCGCGCCGCCCTCACGGAGGCGCGCGACGCGCTGGCGAAGGCCACGATCGTGGCTCCCATGAGCGGCCGCGTGACGCGCGTCAACATCCAGGAGGGTGAGACGGCGATGGCGATGAACGGCCCCGGCTCGCAGCTCCTGACCATCGCCGACCTGTCGGAGATGGAGGCGCACGTCGTCATCGACGAGACCGACGTCCCCGACGTGTCGGTGGGCGACCGCGCGCTGGTGCGGATCGACGCCTACACGCGCCGCGCCTTCCCCGGGCGGGTGGTGCGCATCGCCAACAGCGCGCTGCGCGGCGGGGCGCAGGAGTCCGCCGGCTTCCGCGTGGTGATCGCGCTCGACCGTCCCCCCGAGGGGCTGCGCCCGGAGCTCTCCGCCAGCGCCGACGTGGCGGTGGAGGAGCGGAGGGGCGTGCTGGCCGTGCCCATCCTGGCGCTCACCGTGCGCGGGCCGGGGGGCGGTCCGGTGGGCCGCACCCGCGGCGCCGAAGGGGTGTGGGTGGTGCGCGACAACCAGGCGGTCTTCGCCCCGGTGCAGGTGGGGATCACGGGGGAGCAGCACTTCGAGGTGAAGAGCGGCCTGCGCGCGGGCGACGTGGTGGTGGCGGGGCCCTACGAGTCCGTGCGCTCGCTGCAGCCCGGCGACGTGGTGCGCTCCGAGGTTCCCGGGGCGGTGCGGAAATGACCCCGGCGCTGATCCGGGTGCAGGGGCTGCGCAAGGAGTACCGCATGGGCGCGGAGACGGTGCGCGCGCTGCGCGGGGTGGACCTGACCATCGAGCGCAACGAGTACGTGGCCATCATGGGCCCGTCCGGCTCGGGCAAGTCCACCTTCATGAACCTGATCGGCTGCCTGGACACGCCGAGCGCCGGCGACTACGTGCTCAACGGCCAGCCCGTGGCGGGGATGAAGGACGACGACCTGGCTCGCATCCGCAACCGCGAGATCGGCTTCGTCTTCCAGACCTTCAAC